>CAZDWQ010000041.1:0-8575 GCA_964509285.1 uncultured Pseudomonadales bacterium | reverse complement strand
AAATATTGTTTGGCGGTACCACCTCAAATTTAACTTAATTACTGCTGTTACGGGCTTACCCGGAAAATTCTACTAGTTTGTTTTTATCTAATTTTTGTAAAAACAAATATTCTTTTTTCACCTTGTTCTGTGATACCCAACTGTTTGAAAAAGTTGGCAGAACTAGTAATGGTTTTAAGCTTTTTTTAATAGCAAAAGTATTATATCATAGGAATTTTTTATCTAAGGTAGCGTAAATTCACAATGAAATTCGCACATCTGAGTACAAGAGAGAAAATACGCAGATGAAGAAAAAGCATTCAAAAGAAAACAGATTTTAGTAAAGTGACACAAAATGAAGTTGATGCTATTACTTGGAAGATCAAGAATCGATCAGGAAAATGCTTGGGTTTTAGAACCCCTCAAGGAGCATTTGAAAAAGAATTATTAACTATATAATGCGCGGATTCAAATGAGAATGTAGGATTATGGATAATTATGATTCAAGAAGAGTTTGTTGATGTTGTAAATGAGTTTGACGAGGTAGTTGGTAGTTTTTCAAAGAGTGAAGCTCTGAAAAGAAAAGCTTTTGAAGAATGTGGATTGAATGAGTAGGAAAATATTCAATCGTGAAGTAAATGGTAAGAAAGACAATCATTCTGATTTTGAGTTGCAAATTAACCACGGGTAAGTTAGATTTGAAACATTTGCAAAATTGCAATTAAAACAACAACTAAAAGAAAGTCCTGAAAAGTTTGGTAACGCGTTTCATTGTGTGTTAAGAGAGTTTTATCAAGATTTACTCAACTAGCTCTATTTTAAAATTCCTGATATAGTTGCAAACAATTATGATATTCTTCGATTTAAACCGACCGCACGGAATTGATTTTCCGCAACTGTTTGAAGCTTCAAAAATGTGGTGGCAAGGTTTAAATCCTTATGTAACGCTTCTTACTTCTTCTGGTCCATTCAATTATCCGCCATCATCTTTTTATTTTTTATGGTGGATAGATTTGTTTCCATTTTTTTGGTCAAGTATTTTATGGAATTATTTATCTTTATTTTCTTTTTTACTTAGTTTGTTTTTATTAACCAAATTAATTTGGATTAAGAATTGGAAGTTACATCATTTTTTATTTGCCACACTATTTTTTACAATTCCCTTTTTTCCAGAAAAATTTAACATGGGCAATGGCCAGATGAATAACTTTATTTTGTTGTTTGTGGTTTTGAGTTGGTGGTGGAATTCTCAAAATAAAAAATGGTTGAGTGCTCTGGGTATAGCTTACGCAATCGCTATTAAGTTCACACCAGCTGCTTTTATTTTGCCAGTTATAGTTGAAAAAGATTACAGACAGGTGACAAGGATTGTTTTGTTAACTATTCTTATTTTAATTTCTCCAGTATTACTATTTGGTTGGACAAATATTCGGCCATACGTTACCACAATTTTCTTTGAGGGGTTTGAAATGCATGGAAAAGCTGTCTATTACAATCAGTCATTATTAGCATTTCTATTAAGAACCTTACCAGATGCAACTGCAGTTTTATTATTTAAACTGAGTTGGATAGTATTTCCTATTATTTCTGGAGCAACTTTGTTTCAAATAAAAATTGTGCGATTTCCAATGAGTATGGCTGTGTCTACCTGTTTGTATTTGTTATTACACCCACTTGCTTGGCAACATCATTTTTTATTTGCAGTTATTCCATTATTAGTTGGATGGACGTATCTGTCGAGATGGTTAGTTATTGTTAGTTTTATATTAATTGCTGGGAATATTCGTCAACCTAATTTAGTTCCAAGTTGGGCATCTCTATTAATATCTAATCAATTTTTAGGAGTATTTATTTTGTGGTTAGGACTGCTTTTGCAGAGCTGGAAAATATCTTATTACAACTCCAGTAACAAAAGCAGATAAAACCAGATTAAACTTTTTCGTGCTGTGTTTAGAACATCAGTATTTTTTTGTGAATTGTCTTTCTTTTGTTTTGATATGAGCATCACTTAATAGGGCCGGTTTGGATTCTAAATTTTTTTAGTTGTAGTAAGTTTGTTTCTGTACCATTTTCTGTTTGTAAAAATCAAATGATTAGTAACTTATAGTGAGAACCGGTCACAGCATCTGAGAGTATTTAGGCCAACTATTGTAGTTTAAGTTGTTTCAGTTTCTGAATTGTTGCCTAAAATTAAAGCTTTTTTACCGGTTGCTATATTCTGCGCTATTTTTATCAAGATACTCATCTTTGTCATGAGTATAGATTGCTCTTTTACAAAGTTTTGTGATGGTTTGAATCTCAATATTGTCAAGGCTTAAAGTCTCCTCTGTTTTTTGAGTGCAGTTGCAAAGAGTGCCAAACCAAAAGTTTTGCTCATAAGTTCGTGCAAACCAAGTTGAACATTTGTTGAAGGAAGGAATTTGTATAAATCATGCACTACAGTTATAAGTTGCAAGTGTGCTAATTCTGGAAAAACCTTTTTTGAAAGATTGATGACACTGGTTATATGTTCAATTTCTTGAAACACATTTGGAAACTCTCAGTTCTGGTATATGAATTGTCTATTTTTTGAACGAGAACACTGATTCAGTCAGGTGCCCTGAGCGAGGGCCGATACGTATTGCAGCAAATGTTTCTAAAAATGTATTTATAGAGTTGGTGTCGAACTTCATTTGATTAGCTTCGACCTTTAGCCTCGCTCTGCTCCGGCGCGGCGCCCCCCCACCCGCCGCGCCTCCGCTCTTTCTTGCACGCACGATTTTCTCGCCCTTCTGGCGAGAATTTAAAAAAAACTCAACTTACATACCCAGCTGTTTATCAGACAGACCATTCGCATCGAGGTTGGTATCGTTTATACCTTTCAGCTCTTTATCAATCTGATTTAATTCGGTATCAATTGCATCATTAACTGCTGATTTGTCATTTAAAACAACTTCAGAAACAGGAATTGGTGATGGGTCTGTATCTGTATTTGTTATAATTCTCTCACTTTGCGTGGTGTCTGATAAACTAGTTTTCGTATTTAATCTGCCGGACACAAATACTACCGCTACGATAACTAAAACTCCGATAATTGTGTATGGTAAATATTTATTCATTAATTATCACCTCCATTCATAATTATTAAATACCGAGAAAGAAACGCCTGCAGACGTTTCTTTCACACTACAACAGAGGATTACTCAGCTGTAGCAGGACTTGGATTTTGTTCTCTGAGAGCTTGTAGGTCAGGGCGTAGAGTGGTATTTATATACTCTCTGTTAGCCTTGATCTGATCTCTCCATTTGGCAAGAGCAGCTCTGGATTCATCCATAGCTGTTTTGAATGCTCCCTCCGAATCTCCGCAATCATATTGTTTGGCTTCTTTAAGCTCATTAATAAATGCGGTGTATAAACTTCTTTGGGTTGTTCTCATTTCTTCCAGAGTTGAAAGGTCGCTTCTGACTTTTGAAACGTCGTATCCTTTGATTTTCAAACGATTGATAAATTCGTTTGTTCGCTTCGTTACTCTGTCCATGCGTGCCTCAACATCGTTGTAATGTGCTTCGTAATGACTTATGCGCGCGTCAATACGGTTATTAACGATATCGCATTGTCTTTCGACTCTATTTTTAACTCTCTCTTGAAATGCTTCCTGTCTTTCCTGTGCTCTTTGTTGCCAAGGAGCAGCGGTTGGACTTTGGGCAAATGTCGTAGATGCTGAACCGAGTAAAATTGATCCCACCGTTAAACTTGTTAGTAGTGTTTGTTTCATATTCATTTCTTTTTACCCCCTTTCATTAATACCTAATAAGCCTATTCTAATATTTCAATCTAAGAGCAACTTAAGTTGCCAAAGGCAAATAAATTGAAAATGTTGAACCTTTATCAACAGTGCTGTTGACAGTAATTTTGCCTTTATGATCATCAATTATTTTTTTAGCAATCGCCAGGCCTAACCCTGTTCCCTGGATTTTTGTACGAGTGCGGACTCGGTAAAACCTCTCAAAAATATGCGAAATATCTTCGGATGGTATTCCCATTCCGGTATCAGCTATTTCTACTAACGCCATTTTCTGATCGGTTGATTCTATCTTCATGGTTACCGATCCTAATGAGGTATATTTAATTGCATTTTCAAGAATAATTGTTAAAGTCTGTTGTATTTTTTCAATATCTCCTTTTATTTTAATTTTTTCGTTTTCTTCAAAAACATAACCCAATTTTTTTTCTCGAGCTATTTTTTTAAGTGAATCAAAGGAATTTTGTGCTACCTCATTTAATATAAATACTTTGTTACTATTGTTTTGGTCGGGTTGATGACGAACCAATGTTAAAAGATTGTTCACAAGTTGCTTCATTCTTACGGATTCTTCTTTAATATTTTCTAGTGACGATGACAAATCTGTTGGAATTTTTTTCTGTGTTCTTTTTATGGCTTCCAATTCCATTATTATTGAAGTAAGCGGAGTCCTTAATTCGTGTGATGCATCAGCTGAAAATTCCTGCTGTTTTTTTAGCATTTCCTCAATTGGTTTAAGGGTTATACCCGACAAAAACCAGCTGGCTCCGGTTGATACTAGAAATAATATAATATCGAAGTATAGAAGCCGTTCTCTAAAATCGCTTGTAAATTGGAATAAACGATCATTCACTAATGTCGCAACTAATGGCCGTTGAGTTCTATTTGTTACGATTTTTTCGATTTGATTGAAGGATTGCCTCTCTGCCTGAAAAGCAACAATAGTAAATGCCGATAATAGTAAAAAGCTAATCAACACATACCATCCGAAAAGTTTGAATCTGGCTTTAGAAAATTCATTCATGCTTTTCAATTTTGTAGCCCATTCCTTTAATGGTCCTAATAAGTGATTTTTTCTTTAGGAATGGTTTGTCTATTTTTGCCCGAAGGTAACCAATATAAACGTCAACCGTATTGGAAAACAAATCAAGATCGGCATTCCAAACATGATCAATGAGTTGTTGTTTGGATAAAACCTGTTCTTTGTGGCGCATAAGATATTCAAGTAAGGAAAATTCCTTAGCGGTAAGGACAATTTCGTGATTTTCTCTTTTGACAATTTTTGTTTGAGAATCCAAAACCAAGTCCCCAACAATCAATTTATCATTGATAACATTTTTTGGTCTCCTAAGTAGAGCTTGAATTCTGGCTAGTAGTTCTTCAAACTCAAAGGGCTTTACTAAATAATCATCAGCTCCATACTTTAACCCTTTTACTTTGTCTTGCGTTGTATCTTTGGCAGTAAGCATAATTACGGGGGTGGAATTCCTTTCTTTTCGTAGTTCCTCGGTTATTCTTAGTCCGTCCATACCTGGAAGACCTAAATCAAGAATGATCAGATCGTATTCTTCACCAAAAGCCATTTCATAACCTTCATCTCCAGTCAGCGCAATATCAACAGCATATCCTTCGGTTTGTAATACTTTTTTGAGCGATTCAGCTAAATTTTTTTCGTCTTCAATTATTAAGAGTCTCATGGTTATATTTTAAATCAATTAGATAAAAAAACATAAGTGCTGAAATAGCTCCATATATTTAACTATATTGTAATTGTACTCAGAAATAATCTTTGGGCTTTTTAATGGCTGTCTTGGGCAGATTCCGAAAAGTTTTTGAGTACAACCAAGGCAGCCATTTAAATTAATTAAAAAGTTTTTTAAATCTGACTAAAATGGCATTTTTGCAAAAATGCAGTCCGATCTGGAGCTGGTGACCGTAATTGGCTCGAACCACTTTAGCCTGGGCGACTATATCACACCAGATCTATTTTCTCAGCTCCAATCTCTTAAAGATCGAATGGGTATTGATTCCTTCGCCAATTTTTAACGATCCCATTCCTAGTATTTTACATCTTTTACCCCTATCCACACAAGGTTATTTATATACATTTCTGTTAACATACTGGTTACTCTCAGGTTAAAATTAATTTTATGAATCAAGGAAAGATTGGTATTATTTTATGTCAGGTCGGTACTCCCTCAGCTCCAACTACTGAGGCTTTGCGACCTTACCTTAAACAATTTCTTTCTGACCGAAGAGTGATCGATTACAATCCCTTGCTTTGGCAACCGATTCTCCAGGGAATCATTCTTAATACCCGTCCCCAAAAGTCTGCCAAACTCTACAAAGAGATTTGGACAAAGCAAGGCTCACCACTGATGGTTCATTCTTTGGAACAAGTAGCTGGAGTGCAAAAACGATTAGGAACTAAATTCAAAGTAGTTCTTGGTTTAGCCTATGCCAAGCCAAGTATCTCAGAGGCTGTTTCCACACTGGAAGCCGAAGGCATTAAGCGAATTGTGGTGTTGCCGCTCTTTCCTCAATTCTCAACAACCACAACCGCTTCCGTATATGACGAGATAACGTTTTCGACTTTAGGAAGGAGCAAGGACGGAAGAACTATTACCAAAAAACACATTCCTACCCTCAGGTTTATCGAGCCTTATTTTGATAACCTTCAATATATTCATGCACTGCAGGCGACCATTAAAAGGCAATTACAAAATCTCAAAGTCCAGCCAGATAAATTTATATTGAGCTTTCATGGTATTCCAAAGCGCTACGTTGAAGAGGGAGATCCATATCCTACTCACTGTGAGAAAACTGCCAAGTTAGTTGCAAAAGCAATGGGCTGGGAAAAACAACAATGGATGCTTACCTATCAATCTCGCTTTGGTAAAGAAGAATGGCTCACTCCATATACTCACGAAGTTCTACCAGAGCTTTATAAAGAAGGTGTAAAACACCCCTTTGTCATTGCTCCTGGGTTTGTAACTGATTGTTTGGAGACACTCCACGAGCTTGGCATTGAAGGCAAAGAGCAATATGCTGAAGGTGGTGGCAATCCGAAAAATTACACTTTGGCTGAGTGTTTGAACTCAAATAAAGAATGGGTCGATTGCATGACTAATCTTATTAAACAAAACGCTTTAGGTTGGACATAAACAATGAAAAAACCGCTACTCCTACTTATCGGTTTGATTGCTACTGGGCTCGCAATTGTTGGTATTTGGACACCAGGACTTCCTACAACGCCATTTTTAATTGTTGCGTTATGGGCATTCGCAAGTTCCAGCGAGCGACTACATAAGTGGCTTTCCCAAGCTCCTTTGTTCAAGCATGCAATGGTGCATGTGAGGGAGTTTCAGGAAAACAAGGCAGTAAAGAAAGAGGTAAAAATAATCTCTCAGCTATGTGCTTGGGGATCTTTTTTGATTATATTGGCACTTAATGGCCTACAAAATTTGGCCACAGCCTTAGTTTTAATTGCAGCAATTTTATGTAGCATGGCTATGTATCGACTGAAAACATCTGAATAGCTTCAAAATATTTAATCTTTTTTTAACCTTGCGAACTTCTCGAGATAGATGTATTGTATAATACCTGTAACCTACATTAAAGATTATTCTTTATAGTAGGAATAATTTTCTCAATGGGGCTATTGCCGTTTTTAAATGACTATGAAAGACAAAGGCTTAAAAAAGAAGCCACAATCAAAAATGACAGTGTTTGGGACCGCTCCTGTAAGTTCACGCGGCCAGATCGTTATACCTTCAAAGCTACGTAAAGCTCAGAACATTCAACCTGGCGATACGCTAATTTTTACTGGTAATCCTGAAACTGGTTACTTTAACGTACTCAATGCCAGTTCTTTCAAAGGATTCACCGATGATTTGAACAACTTGGTGTTCAATAACAAAAAAGATGAATCTCCAGAGAAAAAAGAAGACAAAGACAAGTAGTCTTACTTAAATACAAGGCGGAAAACGAAGTCTCCTACAATCGTCGCTACTGCAGCCGCAATACTAATCTTCACAGCCAAAGTACTCACTTTCACTTTTAGATCACTCACGTCAGCCTGAAGATGGTGGAGATGATTGTCTTTTATTTCTTTCAGCTCTTTGTTTACATAGCCAAATCCGCCATCCACTCGTTCTTCGAGTTTGGCCACACGCTCAAGCATTTTGACTGTATCTACTGGCTCGTTTTCCGTCATAGGTTTAAAAGATCAATTTATCAATAAGGCTGTCTTTATCTTCTGAGCCGAAAACGTCTCGTAGAAGCTTTCCTACGGCGTTGAGCCCTGCAATTCCACCAGAGACTGCAAATGGCACTACCAGCGTGTTTAGGAAACTATTCCAACTGGATAGAGATTCCGGTTGGGCATTCACCAACACCAGCGATCCGGTAAATAGAAATGAGGAAATGAAAATCCTGACAAAACGCCAGATTACTTTTTTCCATTCTGGGTAAAAGTCGTTCATACCTTGTCACCTCCTTTATGTAATTTATTGCCGAAATATTGAGCAACGAGAGAGAAAATAAGTTGAGGAGTCGGAACAAGCGTACCTTTTTGACAAGCGTCAAGCTGACTCTTGGCTTCCTGAGCATCATTGAGAGCTCTACCTTTGGCTTTATTCGCTTCATCCAGCTGGCCTTCCAGTACCCCTATGCGAGCCTGAGCCAAGGGGAGAGAATCTGAGCCGTGTTTGAGCTGTTTATTCAGTGCGTCAATCAGGGCTTTATAGTATTTATCCTTGTCTAGCAAATCCTTCTCGAGTCTGCCAACTTGTTCGACTCTATTGGTTATCTCCT
>CAZDWQ010000040.1:0-8903 GCA_964509285.1 uncultured Pseudomonadales bacterium | reverse complement strand
GCCATATCTCGAGCACTAGCTCATACTTTGCAATGTTGAAAGTGCGAAATGTGTGTCTTGATGAAAAGCAGCTTGTGAAAGAAATCCAGAAATACATCGCAGTTTTGACTGAAGAACAGATACAAAAGCATCTCCCATCGCGAACTATCCATGAACTTGGACTTCTTACGCCAATCTTAAAGGAGCTCAAGTATGCCCAGGCAAGCAATGTTTACAATTTTGACCCTATTTATGACAACATATCGCTCAAAGAGCTTGTCACACACGCTGTATACAAGTCGCCGATCGTATTCAAAAGAGAAATTGTCACCCACCTTCCCATACCAAAAAGACTGCATGAAGGTGTACTTGTGTTATAGACAGAGCCTTTGCACCGGGTGTTTGATACCTTTTGATGTGTTTATATTGAATGAATAGTAAGTCATATTTATATTCACTTGGGCTACATAATATGACGATTAAGTGCGATAATAGAACGATATAGGTATTAAATTGACTATTCTCTTATGTCTAATTCCGATCTTACATTTATTACCAACGAGAATGGCAGATCTCTTCTCAATCGTTTCCAAGCCCTGATAAAAGACACGTGGCAGTTCGATGTTCTTGTGGGCTACTTTTATACAAGTGGCTTCTACCAGCTGATCGAAGAACTAGAAAAAACCGAAAAGATTAGGATTCTAATTGGTATAGATACTGACAAATCTACTGTACAAGCAGTGAAAGAAGCCACACAAAATACCAAGTCGGATTATGAACTAAGACAAAATGTAAATGAAAATACAAGAGAAGAACTTGAAATCGCTGACGATACCCATGACACAGAGCGAGGTGTGAGCAAATTAGTTGAGTGGTTGAGAAACGGAAAAGTCGAAATCAAAGCTTACCCCTCATCGACAATTCATGCAAAGCTATACATTATGAAATTTAAGGAAACCGATAGAGACCTGGGAAGAGTGATCACTGGTTCAAGTAATTTTACCAGGTCAGGCCTATCTGACAATCTTGAGTTTAATGTCGAACTAAAACAAGCTTCCGATTATCAATATGCTCAAGATAAATTTAATAATCTTTGGAAAGATGCTGTCGATGTAAAAGATGTATATCTAGAAAGCATCCAGAAGCATTCATGGTTTAACGACGAGATCACTCCACACGAACTCTATATGAAATTCTTGTATGAATACTTCAAGGATCAAATATCTAAACAGGGAGAAGTAATACTGGAGAATCTTCCAGCCAAATATCGAAAGCTTGAGTATCAAGAACAGGCAGTACTTAACGCAAAAAATATTGTTGAGGAATATGGTGGTGTGTTTTTATCTGACGTCGTTGGACTTGGGAAAACGTACATGGGTGCAATGCTTGCAAAACAACTGGAGGGAAGGACTCTAATTATTGCTCCACCTGCCCTTATAGCCGAGAGTAATCCTGGCTCATGGAGAAGCGTTGCACGTGACTTTAACGTGAATGCAGAAGTCTATTCTATCGGAGAGTTAGAAAAAATTCTTGAAATGAACCTTGAGGTTTTTAAAAATGTGATTGTGGATGAAGCGCATAGATTTCGCAATGAAGATAACGTAACTTACGAAATGCTTGCTCAAATTTGTCGAGGTAAGCGGATCATTCTTGTTACTGCGACACCCTTTAACAACAGACCAAAAGATATTCTCAATCAAATAAAATTGTTCCAAAGTACAAGAAAAAGTACTATTCCGGGGACTCCACATCTTGAGAATTTCTTTGCTCGACTTGAAGGAAGACTTGATAAGCTGGACAGAAAAAAAGATTATGAAACATATATCCAAACTACAAAGGAGAATGCTGAGGAGATTCGAGAAAAGGTTTTGAAATATGTAATGGTCAGAAGAACTAGAAGAGAGATTGAACAGTTCTTTAGCAAAGATCTGAGGAAACAGAATATGAAGTTTCCAGAAGTTGCTGATCCGATACCTGCTTATTATCAACTCACAGATTCAGAAGATGCAATATTCACACAGACCATATCTCTAATAGCGCAAAACTTCAAATATGCTCGTTATACCGCCATGGCTTACTATGTCGGAAAGGACTTATCATCATTCGAATTACAACAGTCAAAAAACCTTGGTCGGTTTATGAAGATATTGCTTATAAAGCGACTTGAAAGCAGCTTCTATGCATTTAAGAGCTCTATTGATCGTTTTATTGACACTTATGAGTCATTCCAACATGCATTAAAAAGTGGAAGCGTATACATTAGTAAAAAATACATTACGAAGATATTTGAACTACTCGACGATGAAGATCTCGATACTGTACACAAACTAATTGAGGAAGGTAAGGGTAAAGAATACCCAACAACCGATTTTAATGACCAGTTAGCAAAAGATATAGAAAGCGATCTACAAGTGCTAAAAGAGATTAGCGGGCTATGGAAAAATATAAACCATGATCCGAAGCTTGAGGAATTTATCAGAATGTTAAGGAATGACAGTGTCCTTGGTCAGAATAAACTGATTGTATTCACTGAATCCAAGGAGACCGCTAATTACTTATATTTTAAATTGAAGGACGAGACCGACAAAGAACCTCTTTTATACACGGGTGGATCAAGTGCACTTGATAGAGACAAAGTCATCGCAAACTTTGATGCAAATGCGAAAGAAGCGAAGGATGACTACAGAATCTTAATTACCACGGAGGTACTATCAGAGGGAGTAAATTTGCACAGATCAAATGTTGTCATTAACTATGACATCCCATGGAATCCTACTCGCATGATGCAAAGAGTTGGTCGTATTAACCGTGTTGATACACCACACGATAAAATATACACCTACAATTTCTTCCCCACTACTCAGTCAAATGATTTGATTAAGCTAAAAGAGTCTGCTGAAGCAAAAATCAGTAGCTTTATTCAGCTTCTTGGTAATGATGCACCACTATTGACTGATGAAGAGGTTGTGCAACACAAGCTCTTTGACACGCTTATTTCTAGAAAAACAATCGTCGGTGAAGAAGATGATGTAATGCACAGTGAACTGAGATTCCTTGAAGTTATAAAGTCTGTGCGTGATGAAGACCCTGACAAATTCAATAAAATTAAACAGCTTCCAAAAAAGGCTCGTACAGCAGTAAATAAGCAAGATGTCGGTAATTATTTGTTCACATTTTTCAGAAGAGGCAAACTTCAAAAATTTTATATATCTTCTGATGAAACACAGAAAGAACTAGGTTTTGTTGAAGCGGCCACTCTTCTCGAAACAGAACCAGATATAAAACGTGAGAAAATTCCAAGTTCTTTTTACCAATTGCTTGAAAAAAACAAGAATGCATTCGAACAATCGGTTATGGATGAAGTTGGAATACAGGGTAAGAGAGGTGGTGCAGATACAGTTACAAAACTAATAAAACTCTTAAAAGGTTTACAAGATCTGAGAAAGCTTACGGATGAGCAGGAGGCATATCTCATGGATGTGACTACTAGATTAGAGTTGGGTGACATACCAAAACAGACAGCAAAGTCTGCCTTAAGCGAACTGGAAAAGTCCCCTGAGATTATCACAGAGCCCCTTAAAGCAATTGCCATCCTCCAAAAAAACATTCCTCCCAAGCTATTAGAGAGCCATTATGCACAATCGTCAAACACCAGTCACAAGCGAGAAGTAATTCTGTCAGAATATTTTGTTTAACATATGGATGATACAAGGGCAAAAGAGTTTATTAGGAAAGTTTTTGAAAGCGAGTTTTCAAAAGAATCTTTCACTCTATTTATTCATAACCTCTTAAATGTATTTGATAAGTCTAAGGCATTTCATGCACACGGATATGTAAAAGAAATCTTTACACCACATATTAAAACCTACGAAAGACTAGGCACATATACAGACCCTAACAACAATAAGATAGACATCTTAATTGTTTACCTTCAAAAAGAAACATCAATAGAGCGAGCTAGAAGTATGCAAAGGAACTTCGTCGCAGAGTACCTTAAGGGTAGAGACAGTAAAGATGCCGCACTTGTGGCATTCGTTTCGCCTGATCCCTCAGATTGGCGTTTTTCGTTTGTAAAAATGGAATACGAGATGAAAATTGCAGAGAATGGCAAGGTCAAAGTAAGTAATACGTTCACCCCCGTCAAGAGATATTCTTTTCTTGTAGGGCCACACGAAGCAAGTCACACCGCTCAATCGCGCATGTTGCCACATCTCAAAAATAGCGTCACTCACCCTACTCTTGCAGAACTAGAAGAATTGTTTAGCGTGGAGAAAGTGACAAATGAGTTCTTTGACGAATATAAAGAGTTGTTTGCTGACCTAGTAGACAGTTTTTCGCACAACGACGAGTTTATAAAAAGTGTAGTGAGTAAATATGGCATTGACGTAGCTGACTTTTCAAAGAAACTTATGGGGCAGATTGTCTTTCTTTACTTTTTGCAGAAAAAGGGCTGGCTAGGAGTGAAAGAAGGATCAAAATGGGGTACAGGAGATAAATTCTTTATGACAAACCTTTATAAATCTGTGTATGGATCCTATGCCAATTTCTTTAATGATATCCTTGAGCCACTATTTTATGACACGCTAAATAGACGTGATCGTGGTAATAGCTCAGTGATGGGTGACCAGTCTTGGAGTCCGCGCTTTCATTGCAAGATCCCCTATCTTAACGGCGGACTATTCACTCCCGCTTATGAATGGGATAAAACCAATATCAAAATTGAAAATGAAAGATTTCAGAAAATCTTAGAGGTTTTCGATAAATATAACTTTACCGTATATGAACCTGATCCAATAGAGAAGGAAGTTGCTGTAGACCCAGAAATGTTGGGGAAGGTTTTCGAAAGGCTTCTTGACGTTAAGGACCGTAAAGGTAGGGGTGCTTTTTATACACCACGTGAAATTGTCCAATACATGTGTCGAGAAAGTCTGATTACTTATCTGAAGAACAACAGTGATATTGAAGAAAAAAGAATACGGGATTTCTTCGAGAGGAAAGATCATGAGCTGGCTGAAACAGAATTAAAAAAAGCACAGATACTTGCAGATGAGAGTCTTCGTGATAGAGCGAGTATATTATACGATTTGCTAAAAAAAGTAAAAATATGTGACCCAGCTGTTGGATCAGGAGCTTTCCCTATGGGTCTACTCAAAGAAATAAGTAGTGCTAGGCATTATTTGAATACATTTTTCATAAAGGAGCAGAATGCTAAGGGGCAAGAACTCACGGAATATGATATTAAAAAACAAACTCTTGAGAACTGTATATACGGGGTTGACATTGAACCAGGAGCAGTAGAAATTGCACGATTGCGCTTCTGGCTAGCGCTCATTGTAGAGCACGATATAGAGGATGTAGAACCACTTCCTAATCTTGATTACAAAATAATGCAAGGTAACTCCCTACTTGATGATCTAATGTTAGGGGCCAATAGAATAAAAATAAATCTTGATGATGCTATTAAAACAGATCGGAGAACAAGAGAAATGAAAAACCTATTCCAAGAGGAAGACCAAGATAAACTGTTTAGTGATGCAAGTGATGTGATTGTTAACGAAATAAAAGCTTTGCATCATGAATATTTTAAAGAAAATGATCCTATAAGGAAGAAGGAATTAAAAATTAAAATCGACACACGTGAAAATGAACTTATACATAGTGCATGTGATAAAGAGATTAATAGGCTTAATGAATGTAAGATAAACTCAACAAACCAAGCACAAAAAAGTCAATTTGAATCAGAAATTGCAAGCATAAACATGCTTCAAAGTAAATGGAATAAGGATCATATCAGGCCTTTCTTTTCTTGGAAGCTACACTTCAGTGAAATCTTTGAAGAGGGAGGGTTTGATATCGTAATAGGTAATCCACCCTATGTTCAACTACAAAAATTAAAAGGAGACCCAGTACAACTTTCCTACAAACACTATAATTTTGAAACATATGATTCGAATGGGGATATTTATTGTCTATTTTATGAAAAGGGTTTAACATTAACAAAGTCAAGCAAAGGTATTTTGTGCTACATAACAAGTAACAAATGGATGCGATCTGGGTACGGCGCAAAACTTCGGTCATTCATGGCTAGAAAGAACCCCCTTATTCTTATTGATATGGGTCCTGGTGTGTTTGACAATGCCACGGTTGACACTAATATTCTTCTCGTAGAGAACAACGTCAATAAAAATATCCTGGAATCACTTAATCTGAATAGAAGCGAAAAGGATGACATAACTACCGCTTTCAATACGAGCAAAATACGGCTGCCTTTGGCTAGTACTGGACCGTGGTTTATTGGCAATAGCGCAGAGCTTAAACTTAAAGAAAAAATTGAGAGTGTTGGCGTACCTCTAAATGAGTGGAATGTAAACGTTTTCAGAGGAGTACTGACTGGTCTTAATGAAGCATTCATAATTGACACCACCACTAAAGAATTACTTTGTGCTGAGGATTTTAGCAATATCGAAATAATTAAACCGATTCTTAGGGGGAGGGATATTGATAAATATGTTTATGATTGGGCTGATCAGTGGATAATCTTTTTGCCGTGGCATTTTCCCCTACACAACGACTCAAACATTGAGGGTTGTAGTAGCCAGGCAGAGTTGAAGTTTATGGAAAAACACTCTTCCCTTTATAGACACTTACTAAAGTATAAACCTCAGCTTTTAATGAGGAATAAAGCTGAAACCGGAATACGATATGAGTGGTACGCGCTCCAAAGATGTGCGGCTACATACTACCCTGAATTTAACAAAGAAAAAGTAATATGGCAAGAAATGTCGAGCGAACCAAAATTTGCTTATGATAATCAGGGGGTATTCTGTAACGACACTGGCCGAATTCTTACGGGCGAACATGTAAAGTTCTTTGTCGGACTTTTCAATTCATTATTCTTTAAATTTACTTTTGCTAAATGGTATGCTGGCGGGGGCCTGGGGGAAAAAGGCGTGAGATATAAAAGTGAATTTATGAAGCGCTATCCAATTCCAGCTGTCAACAATGAAAATGAGCATCTTGTGATGAAGATGGAATTGATTATTCAGGAAATAATAGATTTTAGAAAAGAAAATCCGAGCAGCGACACTACTGCAAAAGAAAAACAAATTGACTTACTTATTTATAAACTCTATGAGCTAACAGAAGAGGAGATTAGAATTATTGAAACTGGTTCATAAATATACTTGTTGATTGACCTTCTATAATGAAAAAATTTACAATAAATTTAAAAAATAATCACAATTTAGAAATCGATGCCGAAGACGAAGCTGATGTTATTAAAAAGATAAGCAGTGGTCATTACAGTATTCTTCCTGTGAGAGCTAAAATAGCCACAAAAATTACTCAAGACGACATACTTGAAATAATAGAAATTAACAATTTAAACAAAGAAAAGTAACTAATATAAACATGACAACACCAATTGAATTCACCCGTCAACTTATTAAAGGTAAGATCGCAGAGACGATATTTGAACAAATGATAAGGGAGGTGGGAAAATATACTGTGATTCCATTCGGATACGAACACACAGTGCCAACACTGGCACAATATCAGCACATCGCGAAGGTAAAACAGGTGATGGAAAATATAAAAGACGCTCCTGACTTCGCGCTAGTCTCTGAAGATAAGCAATCTATATATCTCGTGGAGGTGAAGTTCCAGTCTAGATTCAATGCGATAAAAAATACAGAACATGCGAAAGGATTGCTCGAGAGATGGGATCCCTCTTGGCTTTTTGTCGCCACACCCTTCAGTTTTTATTGTGCACCTTGTTCGATGGTAGTAGAAGATAATGGTGGTATGTCAAAGCTGTCTGAAAAGTGGGTTCCGCTTACGACACAGCAACAATACCTTAATCTCCTAAGCGAATTCGAAAATTCTATACCAGACACTGATCCACTTTTAGCGGAAGCTTTGGCGCTTTTGTCTGGAGCTGAAGTGGTAGGTGCGAGTCTTTTTCAGAGACGACTTAAAATAGGATACGCAAGAGCTGCAAGACTCATGGATGTGCTCTGTGAGGCAGGGTATATTGGAGAAGCAGAGGGTGCTAAACCAAGAAAAGTATTACAGAATCCATAAATATATATTTCTTCACTCTTAAGGTGGTTATGTGACTTGTTATGCGAGTCTGGATAAGAGAAAGATGCAGAGAACAAGTAACACATTTACGGCTACTTTCTCAATACTTATCCCGGATTTACCAGCTATTAACTTCCTATTATTAATAATAATTGTCTGGGTAAATTTGGAAATGGAAATAAAAGCAAAAAGCAGTGAAGTGATCACTTCAAGCATTAAAAGAGGGGAGGCAGTTTTTGCGAAATATTGACTCGCAAACTGGAGAATCCTCATAGAAAGTATGAACAATACCATATACTTTGCCCATGCGTACGGAGCCTCATCTGGGTTTTTGAAAAAACTCTGCACCTTCTTGAACATAAGCCTGCGTTATTGTAACGCTTTTTAAATTCATTTAAGTGCTTAGACGATAAATGGATCTCGGATGGCCGGCTTAGAACGCAGATGAGGATTCAGTGAGTTCTCCAGGCTATCGCTTACTACACCAATCTACTCGCTACTAGTGCTTCCGTTCGCATACAACGTGGCTGGGGAGCTAGGATTCGAACCTAGGGTCTTCTGTTCCAAAGACAGACGTGTTACCGCTACACCACTCCCCAAGAATCCATATAAGAAAGGGATCTCTCCACCCTCGCCAAAGGCGAGGAGTCAAGATGACACATGTAAATACCGCTCTGTAAATAATACTTATCCTGACAATGTATTTTATCACATCCTACGCACAAATATGGACTGCCAAGACAAGTCAAGATGAACCTTGCCATGAGATTACTTCGTCATTTCGTTCCTCGCAATGACGGTACATCAATTATTCTATGCAAGTGCACGTATTCAGTACACAA
>CAZDWQ010000039.1:0-8988 GCA_964509285.1 uncultured Pseudomonadales bacterium | reverse complement strand
CATTATCTATTGAAACCCAAGTTGTAAACAGTTCAGTATCTGGTTTTTTTGCTAAACGATATCTAATTCCATCAAGAAAATAAGCCGGCAAGCGGTTATCGGCATCCATGAAAATGATCCATGTACCCGTTGCAGCTTGAATTCCTAAATTTCTTTGGTGGCTAACGTTTCTAATATCTGTTTGAATTGAGTTGAGATCAAGTTTGTTTTTAAATGCAGAAGCAACTTCCATAGTTTTGTCTTCTGATATTGCGTCAACATGAATAACCTTAAAATTGTCATATGTTTGTTTTGAGAGATCTTCGAGTAATGAAGGCAAATCCTGTTCTTCATTCAAGGTTGGGATGACGATTGTCAAGAATGGATTTTTTTTCATGAGCGGCTGTAATTATATCAATAAACTGCTACAATGATAGTTATGAATATTATTGTTGGTTTAGGGAACCCAGGAGACAGATACGCATCTACAAGACATAATGCTGGATTTATGATTCTTGATAATCTTCGTCAAGTCTTGGAGTGTCCAAAGTATATGAGTAATAAAAGAGTTTTTTCTGATGTATGTAAAACCAATCAAATTATTTTTGTGCGTCCGCAAACTTTTATGAATGAGTCTGGAAAAGCTGTTCGCGCTATTCTTGATTTTTATAAAATAATCCAAGAAGGTGAAAAAGAAGGCGGATATCACAATTTATTTGTTATACATGATGATTTAGATTTGAAACTCGGATCATATAAAATTCAGTATGGGATTGGTCCAAAAGGACATAACGGTCTTCTTTCGATTTATCAACATTTAAGGACACAAAATTTTTGGCATGTGCGTGTTGGTGTTGATACAAGAGAAGGAGATAGAAATATTTCTCCTCAGATTTTTGTTTTGGAAAGGTTTTTGCCTTCAGAATCTGAAAAATTTAATCAGGTTATGTTTGAGTTGGTTAAAGAATTAATGCAAAGAGTCTCGAATTAAGGAATTTCAGTATGTTTCGTATTAAAGATTATCACTTACATTTACCTCATTTTACTTTTGATGATACAAAAAACTTGAAATTGCTTTATACAATTAGAGTTCTGCGGGATTTAGGAAACAAAATGGCAATGTTTTTTTTGCCAGTGTATCTTTATATAGTTGGTTCAACTTCAAGCTTGTTACATGATTTGCCATTTTCAGCATTCCAAAGAGGTATGTTAACGCTTTCTGTTTTTTACATTTTTTTTGGTTTACTTTCTTTCTTTATGGGAATTCCTACAGGATATTTGTACAAAAAAATTGGGTATCAAAGAACATTTATGTACTCATTTTTGCTCCGTTGTTTGTTTTTTGCTTCAGTTTATTTTGCACAACAAAGTATTTGGTTTTTAGTTCCTGCAGTGATTTTAGATGCAGTTAACGCACAGCTTTTTTGGCCTGGATATTATTCTTTATTAAGTAAGAATGCGCTCAAAAGGAATATGGGTAAAGACGTTGGGTTTTTATTGACAGTTATTCACATTTTGTCAGTTGTTTCACCTGCAATCAGTGGTTTTATTGCATATGTCGTTGGGATTGAGGTGTTGTTTTTAATAGGATTAGTTTTGACTCTAGCTTCAACAGTCTTTGCAATTTACATGGACTCAGATGTTGTAGAAAATTCTGTTTCCTACGCAGAATTTTTTAAATGGTTGCGCGAACCAAGGTTTAGAAAATTAGCTGCTTCATTTTCTGGAAAATATATCTATGACGTTTCAATTTACATATGGCCGCTCTACATATTTTTGATCTTAGGTTCTATTGATAAAGTTGGATACTTGTACACTGTTTCTCTTTTTCTTGCTATGACTTTTACCTATTTTGTTGGGAGTTATGCAGATGCTCATAAGAGCAAAAATCCATTTTATCTATCTGGCGCTATGCTTTCAATTGTGACAGTATTGCGGACGCAAGTAGTGACCCCACTCAGCATAGCTTTTGTGGACTTATTTGATAAATTATTAGCAAATATTTACAATGTCTATTTTGACACAATGTTTATGAGAAGAAGCAAGGGCTCAGCTGTTGATTCCTTTTTTATTTATAGAGAGATGATGGTTAACTTAGCTACTGTACTTTTTTGGTTTTTTACTGCAATCTTTTTCATCTTTTTTTCAGGGTGGAAGTCTATATATGTATTAGCAGGTGTTGGTGTGCTTGCAGGCTTACTGATGAAAGACTCAAAATATGAATGATGATCTCAAAAAACAAAAAAAGTGGTTTCAAAAAATCGGTGATTTGTTTTCAAATTATCAGCTAGAAGACAAAGGTGGTTATATCTCTCAGGAATTTCAAGATTTTGGATACCGTTTGGCAGTTGATTTGAATGATTTGCAACATAAGAGCTTGTATATTAAAATGGCAAAAAATGTTGAAAGATCAATTCTTGAAAGGGCTCTGTCTTTTGTTACAGACGCCAGTAATGCAAAGAGCAAAGCACGGTTGTTTATGTGGAAAGTAAAGCAACTGAAACAGGAAGCAAAGCAAAAAAAATGAAAAAAATGAGACAGTACTTTTTTATTATTCTATTGGGTTTGGCAACAATTTTGCTTGGATATAATTATTTTTATCGCCCATTTGAGTCAACTGGTACTGAAAATTTACAAAATGGAAGTGAAAATGCTGAAGTAAATGAGCAAACGATAAAAACTCCTGAATATATTTTGTCACAACTCAGTACACGAGAAAAAATTTCACAACTTATCTCAACTCCTATTGAGGTAAATGAATATTCAGCAATAACTAATGATACAACCGATGCAACTGCAAGTGACGAAGCTCAAGCTCCTCAGTTACAAACAGGTTTCTATACTCTTTTTGGAAAAGAAATATCATCTGTACAGGCTAAAAAAGTAATTAATGAGATTGAACAAAGCAATACTATTTTGAATTTACAGCCATTAGTGGCGGTTGATCATGAGGGTGGTAGTGTGCAAAGACTTTCTGGTGAGGGTTTTACAAAGCTTGATTCATGGAAGAAGGTTTGTGCTCTTGAGACAATTGATCGTCAAGCTGCTCTAAAAAAGAGTGCTAATGAACTCAGAAAAATTGGTATAGATATTGTTTTAGCTCCGGTTTTGGATGTGGGAAACAACTCGATATTGAAAGACAGAATTTGTTCGACCGATTCTTATGCAGTCGTTGCAGATAGAAGTATGGATTACGTGACTATTTTTGCAAACGTTGGCATTCTACCTGTTCTAAAGCATTTTCCCGGTATTGGTTTAACAAAAAAAGATTTGCATAAAGCATATGATTTCGTAAGTGTTTTGGAAAATGATGTGAAGTTATACAAATATATTCTTGACCAGAATGAGCGAGTTGCAGTGATGACTGCGCATGTGGGTGTAACGAGCCAGGATAAAGAAATTCCTTGTTCTGTCAGTCCTTATTGTGTCGTTGAGTTAAATAAAGCATATCCCGACATCATTGTTTTTACAGACGCTCTTGAAATGGCAGCAGCTTTATATGATACGAACAATCCAAAAGTACCAAAAAGTTTGGCGCAAGCTTCAAAAGAAGCAATAATAGCGGGTAATACTGTTTTGTTGTATGGTCAGTCTGTTTCTCAAGAGGAACTATCGGAAGTTATCTCTGAGCTTGAAAAAGAGTATGAAGCAAATCCGCAGCTCAAATCTTTGGTTGATAAATCAGTCTTAAAAATTGTAAAATATAAGGTGCTATGAAACAAACTAACTTAGTAGGTAAAATCGGCATAGTAGTAAGTTTCGCAGCATTATTCTTTGTTGCAACTTATTTTGGAAAGTCTGTGAGTTATACTGATGGACTATTGTTTGGGATAGGTCTGTTATTAGGTATGTTTTTGCTCGAAGCAGACGAAAAGTTTTTATTCAAATACTATATTGAGGCTGATTCCCAAGCAGAAGACAAACAAAAAAGATTAGTTACAAGATCGTTACTATTTTTATTACTGCTTTTTCCTCTAGGTTTGTTTTTATTAACATCAACAGGAAGCGCAATAGGAGTTGGTATATTTTTGAGTATTACTTCAGGTTTGGCTCTCGAGTTTTTTACTTTAAGGAATGACAGACAAGGTTTTCAGGAAAGATTTTTGCATCAACTCAAAAGAGATATTACCGCTGAAGAACAACAGATTTTCGTCACTCTTTTCATAAGTATCACTATTTTGTATAGCTTCTTTATTATTTTCTTAGGAAGATAAATGCAACTACCGTTTAATAGTTATGGCCTGATTATTGGAATAGCAATTATTGTGAGTGGTTTACTTATTGAAAGTCAGATTAAAAAAGAGAAATTTGATTCTGTTGAGCGCAACTTTTTAATCCAGGTTTTTTATGAAATAGGAGTGCTGGCACTCATTTTTGGTGTCATTGGCGCACGTGTTTGGCATGTTTTTACTGATTTTTGGTTTTATGAACATGATTTAGTTAGTATTTTCTTTATTTGGAATGGTGGATTAAGTATTTTGGGTGGTGTAATGGGGGGAATTATCGGGATACTTACTTCTATTTTTATCTTACCAGACTTAAAATCACAATCACTTGAAACAAAGAAAAAACTTGTTCTAAAGTTACTCGATTTTTCTGTTTTTGGTTTACCAGTTGGACAAGCAATTGGAAGGTGGGGAAATTATTTCAATCAAGAATTGTATGGTTTGCCTACATCTGGTTTTTTTAAAATTTTCATTGACAAAGAGCATAGATTACAGGGTTATGAAAACAGAGCATATTATCATCCGCTCTTTTTATATGAAATGATTGCTACGGGACTATTTGCATTGGCATTGCACTGGGCATACCAAAAACCAAGAGTAAAACTGCCTAAACTCGGTTCAGGAAACTTATTTTTATTGTACATTTTGTATTACTCAATTGTGAGGTTCCTTCTGGATTTTTTGAGGATAGATAAATCAATTCTGTATAGCATTTTAGGAACGAATCAACTAGTTCTACTACTAGTGATTTTTTCAATTTCAACTTACTTTTTATCCAATTATTTCCGTATAATTACTAGATATGTCTTTAAAAAATAGCCTACCAATTGCAATAGTACTCGTCGTTTGCATTATTTTGTATCAATTCATAAGACAAAATGGGCAAGACAAGGTTCAAAAGAGAACCTTTTCTGAATTACAAGATAGGGAACACGTAAAAATCACTTTCAACAAAAACCAAGAAGTACAGGAAGGCCAAGAAACGATATCAGTCGAAGTTGTAAATACACCACAATCAACGACACAAGGTCTTTCTGGTAGAACTGAGATTGGTGCGAATGGCATGTTGTTTATTTTTCCAGTCAAACAGATTCGATACTTTTGGATGAAAGATATGAATTTTGATATTGATATGATTTGGATTGCTGAAGGCAAAGTTGTTGAAGTCACTTCGGCGGTCCCCAAACCTCTTCCAGAAACCCCTGATAATCGCTTACAAACGTACTCTTCACAACAAGAAGTAGATATGGTTCTAGAAGTAAATGCAAATGATGCCCAGAAATATACCATTAACCCTGGTGATGTAGTTCAATTAGTAGAATAAAAATGCTATTATTAAGGGTAGTTCATGAATGATACTGTCCAAAACCAACCAGCTGCCCAAAACCAATCTCAGGGTGCAAAAATTAGTCAGATGTTACAGGCTAATTTTCAGGGAGGTGCTCAGGCCAAAACGACGCCAGTGCCTCAAGATCAGCCTGTAACCCAGAATCAACCTGCGCAACCATCACAGATGGTAATCGATATCCAAGAGGATGCAACTGAAAATCTTGGTACTTTTGAGGAAGTTTTAGACGAGATCCAAAACACAGTCCCTCACGGTGTTGTCCAGGCAGTCGATCAAGCCACAGATACACTGAATCCACAAAGAGCAGCTAGATCTTCAAAGGAACGAGTTGAGCCAACTGCTTCTCCTGATTCAAGCTCAATAGATCTTGGAGGTGCAGTTCAAACAGTTGAAGAAGAGAAGAATCTAGAAATTCCAGTAGAAGTAGAGAGTTTCTTACAGAGAGTTGAAGATCATCATGAAACTGCTCCAACAGAGGTGGTGATTGCAGATGGAACAGCTGAAGTTCCAACGAATACTTACCCAAGTAGGCCAGTGGTTGTGTTACCAATTACTCAAGCGGAAGAACAAGAAGGAGTAAAAAAATCACCAAAGTTCAGTTTTAGGTGGTTGGTGGAGTTTAGCCATAAGATTGTCAAAATGTTTACCGGTAAGGTAATTTATAGACAGGAAAGTTAAATGTTTGAGCAAGATTTTTTTGAACTAGCACTCCAATTTATTAGCATGGGCGTCATGCTTATGTTTTTGTTAGCAATTCTAATTGTTTTTGTTTTCATGTTATTCCAGTGGTACAAACATAGAAATAAAGAGAGTAATGCACTTGATTTTGTGACTTTGCTTATCAGGGTTCCAAAAGACAATGAAACAAAGATTGATTCAGCAGAACAAATGTTTGCAGGATTATATTCACTTAAAAAAACTGGTTTTTTTGCTTTTACTAAAGCGGAAGACTTGTTTTCTTTAGAAATCGTGGCAATGGA
This sequence comes from uncultured Pseudomonadales bacterium, assembly GCA_964509285.1. Classification (GTDB taxonomy): domain Bacteria; phylum Patescibacteriota; class Microgenomatia; order UBA1400; family PJMF01; genus VFLK01. The sequence continues at coordinate 2,455 of CAZDWQ010000039.1, read as the reverse complement.
AGAAGATATTGCTTTTTATTTAAACTGTCCGAGAAGAATCCGCGATTTAGTTGAGAAGCAGATTAACGGGGCATACTCTAATGCTGAAATAAAAGAAGTTGATGAAGTAAATATTTTTAATAAAAAAGGTAAAGTGGCTTTCACTTCACTTAAACTAGAAAAAGCATCATTTTATCCAATCAAGATGTATAAGGATTTGCCGATAGATGGACTAAATTCTCTTACATCTGCTCTTTCTAAAATGGGTACTGGTGAAGGCGCAATCATTCAAATTCTGATGCAACCTGAAAGCAAAAAATGGCAGAATCAAGGACATTCATTTGTTGCTACACAGAAAAAACGAGAAGCTGATCCAAATAAAGCAACGTATGGACATGATCCAAAAGAAATGGAAGTAATTAGTCAAAAAACAGAAAAACCAGGATTTAGAGTTTCTCTCAGAATTGTTGTTTCGGCAAAAGAAGAATATATTGCTGATTCGCACTTAACGAATATCAAAGGTGCTTTTTCTCAATACACCAGTGCATACAACTCATTTAAAAAATCATATATTTTTCTCAAACATCTATTTATGATCGACTTTTTATATCGATACATGCCTATTTTGAACAAAGATACCTTTATTTTGAATACCGAAGAGTTGGCTACGCTATTCCATTTGCCAAATAAAACGGTTGAAACGCATCATATTCGCTGGCTAAACGCTAAAAACGCTCCTGCACCAAATAAAATTCCTAAAGAAGGTTTGCACTTAGGTAAATCAACATATAGAGGAGAGGTTCGTGAAGTATTTATTGGCGAGGATGACCGTCGTCGTCACATGTACATTGTTGGAAAAACTGGTACCGGTAAATCTGAGTTTTTAAAAGAGATGATCTTGCAAGATATCGAAAATGGCAAAGGTGTCTGCGCTATTGACCCTCATGGAGAGTTTATTGAAGATATTTTGCAGTTAATGCCACCTGAACGTGCAGATGACGTGATTTACTTTAATCCTTCTGATTTAACCCGTCCTATGGGTCTCAACATGATGGAAGCAGACACAGAAGAACAACGTCACTTTGTGGTTGGTTCTGTGATTGGTTTAATGTATAAGCTATACGATCCACATAGAACTGGTATTATTGGTCCTCGATTTGAGCACGCAATTCGTAATGCAATGTTGACTATCATGTACAAAAAAGGCACGACTTTTATTGAGCTAGTGCGTATCATGACTGATACAAAATTTCTTGATGAAATGTTGCCTTTGGTGAAAGATCCAGTGGTGAAAAGATACTGGACAGATCAAATTGCCCAAACTTCTGACTTCCATAAATCAGAAGTTTTGGACTACATCGTTTCTAAATTTGGCCGTTTCGTTACCAATAAAACTATGCGTAACATTATTGGTCAGCCATTTAGCTCGTTTAATATTAGGCAAGCTATGGATGAGCAAAAAATTATTCTGTGTAACCTTTCTAAAGGTATTTTGGGTGAAGAAGATGCCAAGTTCCTCGGCTTGATTTTGGTGCCAAAGGTTTTAACTGCTGCTATGGCTCGACAAGATATGGCTATGGAGTTGCGTAAAGATTTTTATCTCTATGTTGATGAGTTCCAGAACTACGCAACTGAAGATTTTGCAGTGATCCTGTCTGAGGCGCGTAAGTATCGCCTTAATCTTATTGTTGCGAACCAGTTTGTGAGTCAGATTGATGAAGAAGTGAAGAATGCGGTTTTTGGTAACGTCGGTACCATGGTGGCATTCCGTGTTGGTGTACCTGATGCAAATTTCTTACAACATGAGTTTTCACCAACTTTCAATGAAGGTGATTTGGTTAACATTGAGAAATATCACGTTTATGTAAAGACTATCGTTAAAAATGAGCCGGTACCACCATTTAGTATGTCTCTGATGAAAGATATGGATAGCATTAAAGCTCGTATGAATCCAAAACAGGCAGAAATGATTAAAGAGTTGTCTCGATTAAAATATGGAAAAGATAGAGACGTAGTTGAGGCAGAAATTCAAAGCAGAAGCAATTTGTAGCTTGAGACTAAAAGAGTGTGGTCATAGCATTTGAGACTCGTTTTTTTATCTGTTGTTGAGAGAGTACCTAATTTTCTTATTAAACGTTGGCCATCAATAGTCAAAAGGGACATCTTTTTCAAAGGCTTCATTTTCAATCACTAATTCGTGTTTTGGGTTTTTGGTTTCTGTATTTGAAGTGAATGGTAAAATCAGTACAAAGCGGTGATCAATTTCGATGATTGCATTGGACATTACTATGGCTGGACGGTACTTTTTAAATTTCTCGCCATATCCAGGGCAAAATTTCACAAGGTAAATACCACCCGTTTTCATCTCGCTCCTCAAGGTACTTCCACATATCGTCAAGGTTTGTTTATTCTGAATTTTGTATCAGTATCGTTTTGAAGCTAAAAAAATGAGCGATCAAAATTCTTCTTTTCAATA
>CAZDWQ010000038.1:0-8997 GCA_964509285.1 uncultured Pseudomonadales bacterium | reverse complement strand
TTATTGCGGTATTTCGTTATTAACTTTTTTTAGGCTTGTTTCCAGAAATCAAAGAAAAAGTATATTTTCTCTTTTAGTTCTATTGGTACCGGGATTAAAGTTAAATGTGGATACAGGACTACGAAGCAAACGAAAATAAGTAGAACTGCTAGTGCTGACAAAAGTCTAAATCTTTGTGTATTCCAGAGTTTTACCAACCAGTAACTCAAGTTGATGGTAAGTAATGGCACTGCTGGTAAGTAGTGGTAAAAGAACATAATTCTAGGAGAAAGTTGCCAAGGAATCCAGACAATTCCGTAGGCTAAAAGTAATAAGCCTATTGCTGGCAAATCTTTTGTTGTTTTTTTACGTCGTAATTTATTTGCAATTAAAGTAAATAAGCTTGCAAAAATAGCAATGTCACCCAGCCAAAATAAAGCAGGATTTCCGACTGCGTAGATATCAGCACGCATGTTTCGTTTCTCATAACTTACGGATAACCAAACAGGTTTCGTATTTAAAAACCACTGAATAGGTTTTGATTGTGCGGGGTGAGTCGCGGTTAGGTTTGTTTGATACCACCAAGTATTTTTATGCATTTCTACTAAATGATTAAAATTTTTCCCAAGTAAAAACATATGGGAATATGATCCTAGATACAAAAGGGCAGGGATTACTAAACAAGTTATAAATAAAAGTTCGATTTGTTTGAATAGGAAACGTGTGTTTGGTATAGAGAATAATCGAGCGAACAATCTAGGAAATATTTTTGAAAGTAATTCTCGAAATTTATTTTGTGTTCCAAAAAAAGTTTTAAGTGTGTAAATGCTTTCAACTAGTCCAATAAATCCGATAGCAAAAATGCCTGACCATTTTGTGCCAACAGCAAGTCCTGCAGCGATACTACTCCACAACAAATATTTTTTTATTTCTCGTTTTGAGTTCACATATCGTATGTATTGCCAAATACTTAACAAAATGAAAAAAGTAACATGTACATCGTTCATGGCAATTCGTGACATGGTAAAGAGTAAACCATCTAAAGAAATAAGAAACGCTGAAAGTAAAGCTAGTTGTTTATTTTTAAATAACTCTTCGGCAATTTTTGCAGTTATTAAAACGACTAGGCAGCCAAAAATAACAGAACTAAACCTCCATCCAAAAGAATTTTTTCCAAAAATTGCCATGGAAACAGCTTGGGTATATTTAGCGTATGGAGGATGTAACCAATCAACTGCTGTATTTGGTTCTGGTGGTGGGTTATTCCATTCATACGCACGAGTATCACCATCTACTATAAGTTTAGCTGTGACTGCATGATAGACTTCGTCAAAGATGTAGCCTTCTGGAATATGTAAACGGTACATTCGAGTAAAAAAGGTAAAGGCTAAAATAAGCAAAAGAAACTGAGGATAGTATTGTACAAAGATCGAATTTTTCACGAGTTATTTTTTCATGGATTATGTTAGAACATAGGTAACTACCATTACCAGAGCACCAAACAAAAAGACAGTAAATAAAAGAGGTTTGTCTTTAAGTAAAACTTTTTCTGGTGATTCACCTTGGTTGCTTTCGTATACAAGTTGTAGGTAGCGCATGACTCCAAAAATAACTAAGGGAATAGTGATCATTAACAATTTCTGTGTATGTAAGGCTTTCGGCAAAAAAGTATAGAGAGAGGCGACTTTTGCGCGAGGTGCATCAATTTCATTTTGGAATGCGAAGATTGCATAAGTGAGCCAAGTTGCGTTGGCAAACATTCCGGTATATTGATCAAGTAATCTTTGGCTATAACGTCTGAGGGTAATTCGAGTTGCTCCAATTGTTTCTTTTGTTGCCAGCTCGAAGTCGTCTGTGGTTGCACCACTTTTTCCTAATAGTAAAGTGCGTTCACTTTGACGTTTTCCAACTGCTAAGAATAGTGATGCAGAAATCACAGTAAGTAAAAACCAGACACTCATATGTAGGTTTACGACGACTGCCCCCGCATAAATTCTAATTAAGAATCCAGTAGCAATAGAAACCACATCTAAAATTGGGATATTTTTAAAAACCTTTGAGTAGAAGATTTGCAATAATAAATAACTAAAAGCCAAAATTTGAAAGAAAAGCGAAAGCTGGTAAGCGAAAAGTGCCACAGCAATTAAACCAAGTACCGCTACAAATTTAGCATACCGAATAGAAAGTTCGCCAGATGCAATAGGGCGTTTTTTCTTAAAGGGATGCTGTTTATCTGCTTCGTAGTCAACAATATCGTTAATAAAGTAAATGCTAGAAGTGAGTATACAAAACACAAAAAATGCATACGAGACTGTCATAAAATAAGATGGCGCGTCTGCTGGTTGATAAAAGAAGAATCCAGAAAAGATAAGTGCAGCATACAACGCAAAATTTTTGATCCATTGCCTTGGACGCGCGGTTTTTAGAATGTAATAAAGAGTTGTGTTTGTAAGTTTAGCTAGCATTCTTAATTATTTCTTTGATGTTCGTATTTTTGCCCATATAAGGAAGCTAAATACTAACGCAAATACTGTCACCATTGTAATCAATTTTCCTGTGGTATTCAAATACAATGATGAAAATCCGAGTAGAAAACTTGTGCCCCAGTAAAAAACTGCAATTCTTCTCCGTCCCCAACCAAGAACATCGAGTAATTTGTGGTGTAAGTGGCCTCTATCTCCCCAAAGTGGAGATTTACCTGCTTTTATTCTTCTCAAAATAGTAAAAATTGCATCTGCAGTTGGAATGCCAAGTACCATTAAAACGGTGGCAACTTTTGCTCCGGAGATAATTGCCAACACTGCCAAAAAATATCCAGCAAGTGATCCGGCACCGTAGCCAGGTAATATTTTTTGTGGGTACCAGTTCCAAATAAGAAGTCCTGCAAATGCTCCAGCGGTAATAAATGAGAGTAACATTGAATTAAAAGTAGTTGGATCGTCAATAAATTTAGTTGATAGTAACCCAACAAAGATCAAGGCAATACTTACAAAGCCGGGCATTTGGCCATCAACACCTTTTGACCAATTTACGATGTTCATGTTCCACATGATAAATAAAACAGCGAAAATATCTGCCAAGATCCAGATAGTATGTTGTTCACCAAAAAGGGTGAAGGCCCACTGTGGTTGGTCCAAATGAATGACTCCTGGCCCAAATGGATTGGTGACATACGCAATTCCAATGCCTGAACCAACAACGATCAAGGTGGCCAACAGTCCGGTTCCTAATCTTACGATAGGGTGAATGTCAAAAATATCGTCTAGAACTCCGGTGATCGTGAGAACTAATGCTCCCAATAAGATTGCTAGTAAATGCTTGTCAAATTGTAAGAAATAGAGTGCACCGATTAAAACACTCAGAAAAATTACTAATCCACCACCTCGTGGCACGCTTTTTTTATGAGTTTTTTTTGCGTGTTTGGTTGTTTCAGGGTCATCAACCCACCCCTGCTTGCTGTAAATAGCAATGACAACCGGTGTAATGAGGGCAGCTGCAATAAATGTAAGTATAAATGCCAGCATAAGTTATATTGTAATTAATAGTATTCTCAGTAGAGCAAACCCAAGTAAAATTTGCAAACCGATTGTAGTTCCTACAAAAAGTTTTAATAAAATTGCTGAATATTTTTGTAGAGCTCTGAGGATAAAAAAGTGAATAATATTCATACTCAGTGAGACAGCCGGAAAAATAAAAAGAAATAATTTTGGTGCAAGTTGATCTTGTCTAGTTGCTACTGTGTAAAAAATTGGTAGCTCTGGCTGAGCTAAAAAGTAGTAAATAATAGTTACTACTAAAAACAAAAAGAAAAGAATCCAAGATGCAGTAATAGGAGCCTGTACGTTCTTAGGAATGATGACAAGTGTTTCTTTTTGAGTATTAATTACTGTTTGCATTTATTTTTTTCCAAAGGACAAAGTGCTCAAATTTATTATTGTCAGGAACGTAGTTATTCACTAGATAACTTTTTAGTTCGGCAAAGTTGTGATCTTCGTTTTTCATAACTACTATAAATGGAGGTTGTTTTTTTACAACATCACGTGCTGTTTCACCAAACGCGTCGAAATCTTTAATATGGAATGAAACAGTAAATCTTCCAGTAGGTTGCGTTTCTGTAAGTGCGTACAACATTGGATTTGTTCCCCAAATAAATAGGTCTGGTGAGCCGGTAGCTTTAATCATTGGTGCAGCTTTATAGTTATCACGCATGAGTGAGTCAAAAGTTTGACGATAGTCTTCTTTACTCATTTGCCCAGTTGCTAACTTGAACCAATTTCTGTAATACGAGAAAGTTTGATACGGCCTAAATTCTAATAGCACCATAACGCTAACAAAAAGGGAAATAACAAGTACGGAAAGCGATATTGGAATAATTTTTTTCAGATCGTAGTTGAGCTTTCCAACTGCAAATAATTTTTTTGCGTAGTCAAATCCGACAGCCAGTAGTAGTGCTAGCGGTGGTACTAACTGAATAAAATAATGTGGATAAGGTCTGTTTGAAAGTAGTGAGGCAAATAAATCTGCTGCAAACCAAAACAAAATAAATTGTAAAGCAGGTTTTAGGTGTTTTTTGAGAAAAGTGATGAGTAACACTAATCCAATTAAATAGAGAGCTTTTCCAGGAAGGGTGAAGCTTTGTACTAAGAATTGATTTGTAAATGGGAGCCCCCAACTACCTGCATACCTAAAGTTGTAGAGTAAACCAAAATCAAGATAATCTTTTCCTGATCCGATACTTCCAAAGTAGATAATTGAAAGTACTATTGGGGCTAAGACTCCAAATAAAATATGTAAAAGTTGCACAATTTGTTTGAATAATTGCACAATACTTGCTTTCCAATTTTTTATTGAAAAGAGATTTATCCAACTAAAATAAGCAATACTAAATGCGGTTCCTAAGTCGAGAATAGCTGGGACTTTTGTTAATATTCCTAGACCGATAAGAACACCGCAGAGATAGAGGGCAAGTGGGTTAGTTTTTGTTATTGGTTTGCCTGCCAAGAAGTTTTTAAAATATGAGCTTTTTGAAAGAACCAGAAATCCCGTTAGGACAAATCCAAGAACGAACAATTCACCGTTAGGGATATGTCCTTCAAGCCATGGCAAAGTTGTGAGTAGAACGAAAATGAGGCCAGCAATAGCGGTAAGTTTTACAGAACCAAGTAATTTTTTAGCAAAGTAATAAAATGCTGTTGTAGTAACAAGCATCCAGGCAATATTGAGTAATCTGAAGTTAAGTTGCGTTTGTACGCGGGCCAAATAGTAAATAAGTGGCGTTTTGTGATCAATAATTTCGGTGTAGAGTTTCGCACCTTTATTCATGCTTTGGCCGATTGTTAAATAAATTCCTTCATCACCGTACCAATATGGTTCAAATAGGTTCGGTAGTCTTAAAAGTAAAACCAAAACGAGTAATAAAAATAGAGGAGTCTGTGTATCTAGTAATTTGTCGAGGGTAACTATTTTTCTGATGAATGTTGTTATTCTTTTCACTTTTTAAGTATACCTTAAAAACTAAACTTTTTCAGTGACCTTGTACTCAATATATTTACCAAGCATTAATCTTGTATGAGCATCAATCCCAGGAAGAGCAGAAAAGAAAAATCCAATGACTGGTAGCAGTAGAAATTCTAGAGGTTGCATGAGGTAAGAGAATGGGTTTCTCTTATTTGGTCTGGCTGGGCGATTAATTGCATCAATAACAAACACTACCACCATAGAAACCAGAGAGAGTGTAAGCAAAGTAGAAGTAACTTGAGGAAGGGTTTTTCCAATTATAGTTCTATTAAACTCAGGGTTGAGAAATGGTGGAAAAAATGCTGAGATAGTCACGGCAAACCAATTCACTGGCCATAAGAAATGGTCTTGGATAGTTTTGGAAACTCGAATCGTTTTATCCCAAAATGGGATCTCAGTTGCCATAATGTATTGTTTAATGATGTATGCGTCATCGCTGACACCCCAAGCCCAACGGGTAAGTTGCTGGTAGAGGTTTTTATAGGTAGACCAAGCTGAATGTGATTCAGCAGCATCAGAGAGGATAGGTAAGAAAATTGGTCGAGCTTCAAAATCTCCTTTTTTTGCAAAGTAAGATTTAAAAAAGAGTCGGTAGTCTTCTGGAATAACGTCTGTGTCCCAGTATCCAATGTCATGAACGTGTTTTAGAGAAGTAGTATATGTTGAAAAGTTAATTAAGCGGTCTGATCTCATTAAAATATGCATTTGAATGACAGAAAACATTGCAGAAAGCACTCTCACTGGAGCAGGAACTTTCCAAATATTATTATAAAAAACGATAGCACCTTGCCAAATTTTATTGAATGGCTTTGAAACACTCAAAAAATCATAAGTAACAGCTGCAAAATAGTTTGGGTGAAAAACTGCGTCGGCATCTTCACTAGTAATGGTGATTGTTTCAATTGGAATACCTTTGCCATCGACTAGTAAATTTTTGGCTTGTTTTGCACCCCAGCAGGTATTTGATGATTTTCCTTTTACCTCGCCTAAAATATCTGGGTGAAAGGTAGTCCAAAAGCTAGCAAAATCTTTGCTAAATTCTTTTTTTAGTACTGCTGACTTATCTTGTGCTTCTGCGCCTTCACGCTCTTCAAAAGAAACCATCACATGAATGTTTTGAGTTGGATATTTCTGGTCTTTAAGCGCTGTGATAGTTCTTTGGAGTGTTAAAAGAGGTTCTTTGTAGGTTGGAATAATGATGACGTGGTGAATAGAGTTCCAAGTTTTAGGAAATCTAGTTTTGAGGTCAAATATCCAGTCAAATTTGCTCGCAGCTTTAATCTTAAAATGTGAAGCGACAGCTAGGACTGCCAATAGTAAGGATTTGTATAGCCAATAAACGGTAAAGGCAATAATATAGTATGCAACGATCTCAGGAATGACTAGTGAACCCCAGACAGGAAACAAAATGAGCCCCCAAGAAACAAGGCCTGGGATAATTTCTAGGGCACGTTGTGTTTTTACTGGATGTCTTTGGACGTATCTTCTTAATTGATTTCCCATGATGCCTTGTTTATTGTACTACTTTTTGAAACTCTGGAAATACTGTGAGTGTATTTGCGAGTATTATATCAAGATTGATTTGGTATGTGTCTTGCAAAAACTGTGCGGTCAACGTTATGTAGTGAGGTTGACAAACTTCACTTTTTTTATCCAACGGAGCAAGATAAGGAGCATCAGTTTCGAGCAGGATTTTGTCTTTGGGAGTAAGTGCCAGAATTTCACGAAGCTCTGCTGCATTTGGATATGTTACGTTTCCGGCAAAACCGATGTAAGCACCAAGGTCTATACAGTTTTGGATATAGTCTTTTGGACCTGAAGCACAATGCAAGATTAGTTTGGGAACTTTTTTATTTTCTGAAGTATATTTTTCTATGAGTTCTGAAATAATTGTGTATGTGTCGTAGTACGCGTTACTTTCTTTTCTTTCTGCTTGATCACGAACATGTAAAATGACTGGTAAATTGTGTTGAAAAGCAAGTTCTAGTTGTTTTGTAAAAATCTGTTTTTGCATGGTTTCTGCAAGTTGGCGTTTGAGACCCTTAGTTTTCAGTCGGTAGTAATCAAGACCGATTTCTCCAACTGCAAGTATTTTTTTATTTTCTTGATTGAGGGCTGTATTCAGTAGTTCTTCAAATTCTGCTGTACTATTGGTAATAGTGGTATCAATTTCTTCTTGCGAGTACGAGTCACCAACAAGGAGTGTTTTTATTTTTTCAGTAAACTCTTCTGGATGAATGCCTATTGAAGTGAACAGAGTTGGGAATTTTTGAGCCAGCTCAAGTGCTACCTTACTGTTTTCGATATCGGTGCCAACACAAATTCCTCCGGCAACACCATGGTCCAATGAATTCTGCCAGACCGTTTCTATATCAGAAAGGAGTGGTTCGCAATTATAGTGGCAGTGTGTATCAATAATCATGATTGAGTTTTGGTTACTTTGCCAATCTTGGAAATAGTGGCTCAATTCCAGAAATAGTTGGTTTTGAAAAATGCTGAATAATTGTTTGTGCGGTTTCTGGCATGAATGGTTCAAGGTGTACTGCGATTTCTAAAATATGTTGAATAGAATTTTGTAAGAGGGCTTGTTGTTCAGCGCCTTCTTTTTTCCATGGTTGGTTTTCACTTAAGAACTGATCAGCGTAAGAAATGCCAGATAAGGCCATTTCTAGAGCAGGTTTTAAATCAAACTCTTCCATTGCATTTTTGTATTCAATTTGTAGCTCAGGAATTTTTGTATCTGAATTAAATGAACCACCATTCTTTTCACATAGTTTTGCAACTCGAGAACATAAGTTGCCCAAGCCATTTGATAAGTATGCAGTATAAGTAGTATCGAATTTATCCCAATTAACATCCATATCAGTATTAAATGGTCCTAAATGCATAAGTAAAAATCTGGTAGCCTGAGTTCCATAGCGGTTTGCCATGTCGGTTGGAGAAATCACATTGCCTAAAGACTTACTCATTTTTTGACCATCAACACTAATAAAACCGTTAATCAAAATTTGCGAGCTGTTTTTGATTTTTGCGGACATTAGCATTGCTTGCCACATAGCAGCTTGTTGTCGTAAGTTGTCTTTACCCGCAAGTTGAATTCCTGGCCAATAGTTTTCAAAGTTCTCTGTATCTTCTGGCCAGCCCAAAGTTGAAATATAGTTAACGAGTGCGTCAAACCAAACGTACATTACGTGTTCGTCGTCTCCTGGGACAGGAACTCCCCATGACATTTTTTCTTTCAGTCTAGAAATACTAAAGTCTTGCAGACCTCCACTCACGAATGCAACAATTTCTTTCAACTTACTTTCCGGTTTAACAAAATTTTTATTTGTTTCATACAGATTGAGTAGATCTTGTTGGTATTTCGAAAACTTGAAAAAATAGTTTTCTTCTTCACGAACTTCAAGATCAGTGTTTGGATGTAGTGGACAGCGGCCATCAACCAATTCGCTTGCTTGTTTTTCTAGTTCGCAACCAACGCAGTAAGAAGTTTTATAGAGT
>CAZDWQ010000037.1:0-9009 GCA_964509285.1 uncultured Pseudomonadales bacterium | reverse complement strand
AATCTCCAGTTGTCTTAGCACTTGTTGCTGCTCCTGCAGTAATGCAAGCAATTGCTCCAGCTAATGATCCTATGCCAAATATTTATCTAGAAGCTGGTCATATTGGTCAAAATATATATCTTCAGGTTGAAGCATTAAAAATGGCAACCGTTGTTACTGGTGGATTTGATAAAATGAAGGTAGCAGAAGCCTTAGAGCTCGACCCAGTTAACCAAACGGTAAGTTATTTAGTTCCGTTTGGTCACATTGGAGAAGCCCCTGTAACAGAGGAAGCAGAAAAATAAAGACTCATGTACAAAATCATTACAGCAGTTTTTTTAACAGTAGTAGCCCTTATCTTTTTTGTTCAGCTTACTTTTGCGCAGGGAAAAATCTTCACAACTCAAGAATTGAGTAAATATAATGGCAAAGGTGGGGCACGATCTTATACTGCTTTTGAAGGTGTTGTATATGACGTAACAGATAGTAAGCTCTGGGCACTTGGTGAACATTTTGGTTTGCAAGCTGGCACGGATTTAACTGAAAAAATGAAAGATGCTCCTCACGGTCCAGAGGTATTCTCCGGTTTTCCTGTGGTTGGTACTCTTGAAAGTTCTACTACAGAAGTTGCTCTAGTTGAACCGAAAGTTGAGGCAGAAGCTAAACCAGAAGTTCAGCCTGCAAATGTAGAGCCAGTTGTTCAAGCAGCACCTTGGTATGCAAAGAGAATCCAACTTGTTGGTATTTCTTTGCTTGGCTGGACTGGTATATTGCTTGGAATATTTTTTGTGCTCACGTTTGCAACTTGTTTTGCCCTTCCTTGGGCAAAACTACCGCTTCCTTGGAAGGGTTCAAAAATTGGAGCGGATCCACTAGATGAATCTGGGACGCATATGGTATGGAGCTCAGTTCACAAACATTTTGTGTGGGTTACTGTTGTTTTAGGTATAATTCATGGTATCCTAGGTTTCCTACAAATGCTTGGTATTTATCTTTAAAACAAACATGATTAACCTTACTGCTCCGATTCATATAATTTATGCTTCAACAGGTGGGAATACTGAACATGTTATGGAGCAGGTTGCTCAATATTGGCGAGAACAAGGTGTAGGAGTGGTACTCCATAGAAGTGAGCAGACTTCCCTTTCAGTAATTACAGAAAATAAATACTTTTTGTTTGCGACTTCAACTTGGGACCATGGCATGATTAATCCATTCTTTAATGTTCTTTTAGAACAAATGCAAACGGCTGATTTTACAGGGAAAACCGCTTCTTTTATTGGCCTTGGTGATAGGCGGTATGAAGAACACTATTTTTGTGCGGGCATGACAGTTCTAAAAGAAGTTTGGGAAAAAAATCACGGAGCTGCAGTTGGAGTTGCATTAACGATTGGAAGAGAGCCGTTTGAAGAAGTGATTGAGAAAGCAGTGAAAACTTGGGCAGATACAACTTTACCACTATATCAAGTACAGGGAACACAAAATGAAGTATCAGCATAGGTTTGTTGTTAAAGTTGCTGGTGAATCTGGAATGGGTGTCAACTCTGTTGGTGAGGCTTTGGCAAAGGCTTTAAAAAATAGCGGTATGTTCATTTTTGGTTACCGTGAGTATCCTTCGTTGATTAGAGGTGGATACGCGTGTTATCAACTCGATATTTCTGATTCTAAAATTAATTCTTCGTCTAGTGAGTGCGATGTGTTACTGAGTTTGAGTAGAGTATCTTTGAATGCTTATTTAAAAACTGTGCGCCAAGGTGGGAGTGTTATTCATTCGATCATTCAAGTTCATTTTACCCCAGAAGAGCAACAGACTATTGATGAGAGAAAACTTACTGTTGTGTACATTCCTGCTCGAGAAATGGCTATTACTATTGGTGGAAATAAAATAATGGCTAATACAGTAATGCTTGGTGCAATTTGGCAGGTACTCAACTTGGATATAGCGATATTAAAAGAAATGATTACTGAACAGTTTGCCAAAAAACCAAAGATAATTCCAGGAAACATTAGTTGTTTAGAGGCAGGATTCACCTACCAGCTTGATGGGGTACAGAAATCTCAGCTTGGTTTAGGTAAAACGGAAAACTTTACTGACGACCTGCTTTTAACAGGGAACCACGCAATAGCATTAGGAGCAGTTGCGGGTGGAGTAAGGGCATACTACGCCTACCCAATGACTCCAAGTAGCTCAATTTTATCGTATCTTGCCGGAATTTCTCATGAAACAGGTATGCTAGTAAAACAGATTGAAGATGAGATTAGTGTCGCCAATATGGCAGTTGGATCTATGTTTGCTGGAGCTAGAACTTTGATTGGTACAGCGGGTGGTGGATTTGACTTGATGACAGAAACAGTTTCACTCAGTGGTATTACAGAGACTCCATTTATGTGCATTTTGGCACAAAGACCTGGTCCTGCCACTGGTTTGCCAACCTGGACTTCGTCTTCAGACCTAAATATTGCGGTGTATGGTGGACATGGTGAGTATACACGTTTAGTTTTGGCAGCCAGTGATATTGAGTCGTGTTTTACCTTGACTCAAGTTGGTCTGAACTTAGCAGAGAAATACCAAATCCCAGTTATTTTATTAACAGAAAAACAGATTGCTGAATCAATTTTTCAAGTAGATAGAATGCCTGAGCCAATTCCTATTGAACGCCATATTTTATCTAATGAAGAAGCTAAAAAAATGAAAAGTGAAGATCGATTTGCCATAACAGAGACAGGTCTGTCTCCTCGATGGTTACCTGGCCAATCAGAAGCAGTATACACAGCTAATAGCGATGAGCATTTACCTGACGGTTCACTCACAGAAGATGCAGACACTGCGTGGGCTTCTTACAACAAGCGACTCAAGAAAGAAAAAACACTTTTAGAAGAGCTACCAGAACCAGTTATTTATGGTGACCCAAATCCAGACATCAGTTTTGTAAGCTGGGGAAGCGTTAAAAATACAATGTTAGATGTTATGGCTTGTTTACCTGAATTTTCGGATAAAAAAATTGCATACTTACACTATGAGTATGTTTATCCTATTAAAACTCGTGTTTTAAAGGAGTTTGCTAAATCTGCAAAACGATTGGTTTTGGTGGAAAATAATGCGACTGGTCAGTTGGGGCAGATTCTAACAGCCAAAACTGAGGTTCCATTTTGGGCGAAGCTCCTGAAGTGCGATGGGAGGCCGTTTTTTGTAGAAGATATTGTGCAGTTTATTCTGGGAGACACCAAAAATGTCATGTAATACTTGTGTAACTTCAACTACTCCAGCTACCCAGATGAAAGATTTTGCTTCGCAAAATATTTTCACTTGGTGCACAAACTGTGGTAACTATGGTATCAATGCTGCAGTTAGACGTGCGTTGGTCGAACTTAATATACAGCCGTGTGAGACGGTTACCTGTTTTGACATTGGTTGTAACGGAAATGGTGCTGATAAAATCGGTGGATACACTTTTCATGGACTTCATGGAAGAGTAATTCCGTTAGCTTGTGGGGTTTCTTTAGCTAACACAGAAAATAAAATAATAGCTTTTGGTGGTGACGGTGGTACTTTAGGTGAAGGAGTCGGACACTTAGTTCATGGAGTAAGAGGAAACTATAATGTTACCTTTATCTTGCATAATAATTTAAACTATGGACTAACAAAGGGTCAGGCTTCATCAACAACCAAGAAAACGATGAAAATGGATTCGTCACCAGACGGTCCGACCTCAGAATCGTTACACCCAGTTCGATTTGTTCTCGCACTTGAATCAACATTTGTAGCAAGAACTTTTTCTGGAGATGTGCATCACATGACAAAAGTTTTTGCAGAGGGAATTAAACACCAAGGTTTCAGCTTTATTGAGGTCATGCAAAGTTGCCCTACCTATAATAAAGAGACACCTCATGAATGGTACCAACAGAGAGTTTTCGATGTTTCAACTGTTGCTGGGTATGATGTTTCTAATCGTGCTCAAGCTTTTCAAATTGGTGAAGATATAGATAATCAAATTGCAATTGGAGTTTTGTATCAAGATAAAAACAGCACTCCTCAAGAAAAAAGACAGGTAAACAGAACCCAAATTACAACACAACTGATTGAAGAGACACAACAATACTCTATAAATAACTTGCTCCAAGCTTTTAGGTAAAGGCCTTAATTTCCGTAATGATTTGTGATAAGGAAGTGTTGGCTTTTACGAAGAAACGGGTAGCACCCATCTCTAAGGCTTCTTTTTCGTGTGTTGCGTCCAAATTTGTCATAACAAAAACAGGGATATTTTTGGTTTCATCATCAGCTTTCAGTATGCTGAGAGTATCGAAACCGTTTTTTTGTCCTTGAAGCATAATGTCCAATAAGACTAGATTTGGTTTGTGTTGTTTTGCTAAATTGCAACATTGATCTCCAGTTGAGGCGAACAATGCTTCATAACCCGCATCTTCTAAGGCTTTTTTGTATGCAAGGTTAATTATTTCGTCATCATCAACGACTAGGATAACTTTTTTTGTTTGTGTTTCCATATTTTCCTTTTTTATTTGTTAGACAGATTGTTCCATATCCATTTAAATGTTTCAATGACAAGTATTACTAGTAGACTGATGGATCCAACCATAAACCAGTCGTTATATGACAATGCTTGTGTCCCTAGTAGTTTTTGTAATGGTGAAAGATACACTGAGAGAATTGTTAAAATAATGCCAAAAACGACTGAAAGAACAAGTGGCATATTGTTAAAAAGGTTACTCTGCCAAATATTTTTTTCGAGTGATCTACAAGAAAAAACGTAGAATAGTGAGTCCAAACTTAAAATCGCAAAAACAACAGTTCTAGCAGTTTCTAAACCATGTGTTGGGAAAAAAGTCCAGAAAGCAAAGAGACTCCCCATGGCAGTCGTTGCCGAAATAATGAAGATCAAAAATAACATCTCAGTATTAATCAATTTTGCTGATCTTGAGAGTGGCTTACGTTTGAGTAAGTGAGGGCTCTTGGGATCAATTGTAAGTGCAAGGCTAGGTAATCCGTCATTAATCAAGTTAATCCATAAGATCTGCACGGCTGAAATTGCTAATGGTAGTCCTGTTAGAATACTTAACAATATAATGAGCAACTCTGCAAATGAGTCACTCAAAAGGTAGAGGATAACCTTTCTCAGGTTATCAAACATAGCTCGGCCCTCCTCAATGGCAGCCACAATAGTATTCATGTTTGAGTCGAGCAGGATAAGTTCAGAAGATTCTTTTGCTATCTCACTTGCTTCTTCAACAACAATTCCTATATCAGCAGTGGCAAGAGCTGGGGCATCATTCACACCATCTCCCATCATTGCAACAATCTCCCCATTTCTTTTTAAAGCATTCACGATTTTTAGTTTGTGTGAAGGCTTGGTGCGAGCGAAAAGAATTATTTGCGAGAGCTTGTTTTGGAGTTCTTGCATTGAGAGTGCTTCAACCTCGGTACCTTCCATAAATTGGTTGTTTGCAACAGGAATGCCAATTTGTTTCATCACACTCATTGCTGTTGAAGAATAATCTCCGGTGATAACTTTAACAGCAACACCTGCACTCTGAGTTTTCTGAATAGTTTCTCTGACACTCTCTCTAATTGGGTCATCAAAAGCCATAAGGCCAAGCCACTCAACTTTATGAGAAGAAGTATTTTTTTTGAGGGAATTAAATGTTTTTTTTGCAGTTTCAGAGTTTTGTTCTTTAATATATCCATATCCGATTAACCTTTTTCCTTCTGAAGCCCAAGAGTTAATTATGTTTAGGTATTTTGATTTTTCCGATTTAATTGTGGTTGATCTTTCAAGCATCTCTTCAGGCGCTCCGGCAAAAAATATTTCGCTGTTTATTTGTACAGCTAGAAATCTTCTTTCAACAGAAAATGGGAGAGATGCGTCTCGTTTAAACTTAGTTGTCATTTGTTCTGGAGCGAGAACTCCAGAGTTGTTGGTTGCATATTTTTCTGCCCAGGTCCACCTGGCAATTTCAATAGGGTCTTTTCTATCGTTTGCTAAAGTACTTGCCTTATACAATAGCATTTCGTTATCTGTTTCAACTGCAGAAACTCTCATTCTTCCTTCAGTTAAAGTACCTGTCTTATCAATACAAACAGTGGTTACACTTCCTAGAGTTTCTGCTGCAACGAGTGTTCTTACTAAGCCTTTTCTTTTCAAAATTCGTCGCATTCCAATTGCTAGAATTGCGGTTAAACCAATAACTAATCCTTCTGGAATAGCGGCAACTGCAATAGCAACAGCAGTAGTAAACATTTCAACAGGCTCCCTATTTGTGAGGACTCCAATGAAAAAAATACAGATACAAAGAGCAATTACTCCAAAGGCAATAAATCTTGCAAGTGCGTCTAACCTTTTTGCTAAAGGAGTTTGTGTTTCTTGATTTTCTTCAATATTAGTTGCGATACTTCCGAGTATCGTGTTCATTCCAGTTTGAGTAATTAAGATTTTTGCTGATCCACTAGTGACGACAGTTCCCATAAAAGCTTTATATTGCTGACCAATTTTTGAGGCAGCAAGGCTGTTTTGAGAGAGTATTTCAGTAATAGATTGAGTAGAATCAGAAAGGGTGACAACAGTTTTTTCAACAGGGATACTTTCACCAGTCAAAATTGCTTCTTCAATAAGTAAATCATTATTTTCAACGATTAAGCCATCAGCAGGGATTTTATCACCTTCATAAACTACTACGATATCACCAGGGACAACAGTTGTTACGTCAATTTCTTGTCTTTTTCCATCTCTAATAACAAAAGCTCTGTGGTTGACAACTTTTTTCAAAGACTCGAGTGATTTATATGCTTTTCTTTCTTGTATAAAACCAAGCATTGTATTGACCAAAACAGCAAGTGCTATGACTACTGAGTCAGAAAAGTCACCAATGATAGCAGTTATAATAATTGCAATTACTAGAACGAAAACAAGGGGATTCTGAAATTGCTTGATAAAAAAGTAAAGATCAGTGGGTGGTTTTTTACCAACGACCTGATTTAGTCCGTAAATCTGTAAATTATTTACTACCTCTGCTTGAGTTAACCCAAGCTCTTTATAATCAGAAACAGAAAAACTCTTATGTTTTAACACGTTATATATCATGGTACTTTACTTTAGATTTTTTCTCAAACTCAAGGTTATGGCTTGAGAAAGTTTTCAGTATATGGTTACATAGTAGATAATGAAAAAAGTATTAGTGGTTGAAGATGACCAATTTTTAGCTGCTGCATATAAGCTGAAATTGACTAAATCTGGGTTTGAAGTGATGGTTGCTTCTGATGGCGGTGAAGCTTTGGCAATACTCAGAGAGTTTATTCCTGACGTTGTTATTCTAGATTTAATTATGCCCAATGTAGATGGTTTTACCTGTCTTTCCAGAATGAAAAGTGATGAAAAACTCAAAAATATTCCGGTTATAGTTGCTTCAAACTTGGGTCAAAAGGAAGATGTAGAGAAGGCAAAGAATCTTGGTGCAGCAGAATTCATTATTAAGAGTAATGTATCGATAGATGATATTTTAGAAAAAATTAATTCTATACTTAATGCTTAGCCAAAAAGAAACATTTAAAAAAGGTTTTACAATAATTGAACTTTTAGTTGTTGTGATACTAGTCGCTTTTTTATCAGCTCTTGTATTTGTTGTATTAGATCCTGTAACTAGATTTGGTGCGAGTAGAAACTCAACTCGTCTTACGGATGCTACTACTATTTTGGCAGCGATTCACCAGTATAAAGTTGATAACGACACTCGTCTGCCAGAAAACTTACAGATAGGTATGGGTATAACTCAGATAGGTACGGCCGCTTCGGGGTGTGACGTTTCATGTGCTGTTGCATCAGCAAGTGCTTGTGTTAATTTAAATGGTTCTTTAGCTAAATATCTTAAAACGATGCCTGTTGACCCAGTTGTTGGTACGGTAACTCAAACAGGGTACTACGTTTTTATTACTAATGATGCTGTCATATCAGTTGGAGCTTGTGCATCAGAAAATGATGAAAGTATAGAGGTATCTCGGTAAAATTTTCAGTTTTGGGGGCTTTTTAAATTCGGGTTTTTATTGTATTGTAGGTGTTATGCCAGATAAGTTTACTGCCCTTTGGGTGTCTCATTCATCAATTAGCGATTTCTTAAAATGTCCTCGTGCGTATTATCTAAAAAATATTTACAAAGACTCAGAAACTGGGAGGAAATTTCAAATAACTTCTGCTCCACTTTCATTGGGCTCAGCAGTTCATGAAGTAGTTGAAGCTTTGAGTGAAATCTCTACACAAGATCGTTTTAAGCAACCACTTCTAGAAAAGTTTGAAGAAACATGGAAAAAATACAGTGGTAAGATTGGTGGCTTTTTAAGCACAAATCACGAAGACGAATATAAACAACAAGGGAGAGATATGATTCGTCGAATCATAAACAATCCAGGACCATTAAAAAACCTTTCAGTAAAAATTAAAGGTGATCTGCCCCAATATTGGCTATCAGAAAAAGATGAAATTATTTTATGTGGCAAAATCGATTGGCTCGAATATTTGCCAGCCACGGATAGTGTGCACGTGATAGATTTCAAGACTTCAAAGAAGGAAGAAGACAAAGGTTCATTGCAGTTGCCCATTTACCACTTGTTGGTAAGAAACACCCAAAAAAGGCAAGTGAGTAGAGCCAGCTATTGGTATTTACGTCTCAGTGACGAGTTAGTAGAAAAAGAGTTACCAAATTTAGAAGAAGCTCATCAAACAATCATGACGATCGCCAAAAAAATGAAGACTGCTAAGAAACTCGGAGTCTTCAAATGTCCAAATGGTGAAGCTGGTTGTTTTGCTTGTAGGCCGCTAGAACAAGTGCTCCGTGGTGAAGCAGAACACGTTGGAGTTGGAAGTTATAACAGAGATATTTACATATTGTCTGATAGTTCAAGTGATATAGAGAACGATAGTGAAATTCTCTGAAACCAGTCGTTGACATAGTGTATTTTGAAGTATAGTTTGATTAGATCTACTGCATAATTGCACATTAACAAACCGAATTCACCCAAAGTCTTAA
>CAZDWQ010000036.1:0-9542 GCA_964509285.1 uncultured Pseudomonadales bacterium | reverse complement strand
AACTTCGAGGAATTAGAAAAGACAAATTTATGATACACTTAAAGGAGAGTGAGTGTTAGAGTGAGATCATTATGCAAATTGTCATCGGTCTTGTTGGTCCTATTGCCAGCGGAAAAGGCACCATTAGCGAATACTTAAAATCTCAAGGTTTTAGGTATTTTTCACTTTCAGAAGTTGTGCGCGAAGAAACAGTTGCTCGCAGATTAGAGATGACTCGTCAGAACCTACAAGATGTAGGGAATGACCTACGCGAAACATTTGGCGGAGCAGTTTTAGTTTACCGTTTAGCAGAAAGAATAAGGAAAGAAGATTTTGTTGTGATTGATGGAATTCGTAACCCAGAAGAGATTTACGCAATAAAAAAGCAGTTTGGTGGCAAAATAATTACCATTTCTGCATATAAAAATAGACGGGTTGAGCGGTATTTAGAGCGGGCAAAAGTTCGTGGTGAAGATACTGCATCGGTAGCTAGTTTCAAAAAAATTGATGAGCGAGATCTAGGAAAAGGTGAAGGCAGCCATGGGCAACAGGTACAAGCGTGCATTGATTTGGCCGATTTTACGCTCAAGAATAATGGAACGATAGAAGAGTTCCACCAAGACTGCAAAGAAATGCTCGACAACTTTTTTTTCAAAGCCATAACATGAGTTTTGCTGAAGTTGCACTTTCTATCTCAAAAATAGAGGTGTTCCCATAAAGTGATATAATAAAGCTATGCCACATAAAAAAAGTAAAAAGTCAGCACCAGAAGAGGGATTAGTAGGAACAACTGCCCCAGAAAAAACTGGGCCAAGAAGATCTGTTGATGAATATTCTGAAGTGATGAGGAATGAACCAGCCTGTGATAACCACTTTGCTGCGTTTATGCCAAAACCATCAAAAATTTTACTAGATGTACTTGCCCAACATGAGCAGATTCTTCTTATTTTAAGACAGCACCCAGTAACTCAGATCAAGTACCTCTTGGTTGTTATTTTCATGATATTTTTACCGCTTCTTTTTAGTTCTGCAAATATTTTTGACTTTCTACCTGCCCGATACCAGTTCGCTGCTGGTTTAGGTTGGTATCTACTCACTTTTGGTTTGGTAGTTGAAACATTTCTGAACTGGTTTTATCACGTATACATTATTACAGATGAACGTATTATCGATGTCGATTTTCTTTCGATGATCTACAAAGATATTTCAACAACAAAAATCGACAAAATTGAAGATATTACTTCTGTAAATACAGGATTTCTTGCCTCATTAGTGGATTACGGTACAGTAATTATTCAGACAGCAGCAACAAAACAAGAGCTCCAGTTTGAAAGTGTTCCACACCCAAGTAAAGTAGCTGCGTTGTTAAATGACTTAATTCTGGAAGAAGAGCTTGAAAAATATGAAGGGAGGGTAAACTAATGTCATTATTCACATTAATCTCCGGTTCAGGCTTACTCACAGATCCATTTTCCTTGGTTGACTCAAATGACGCAATGCTTTTTGCGGTCAAGTCGTTATTTATCATTGGTGGTGTTATTTATACTTTATTTGCGATTTTAGTAACTCGTCAGATTGCTATTATGAGTAGTACGATCAAAACTACTGCTTCTGTGACAATAAAATTGCTTGGTCTAGTGCACTTAATAGTTGCTATACTTGTTTTGATATATTTCTTTACAGTTTTGTAAGTTTTTTTTGAAAAACATGTGGTAGAATTTGGATAATGCTTCGATTGAAGGTTACTCCAGTTGTTGGATTGCCACAATTTACCGGTTGGTCTCAAGTGGCGGAAAGTACCGTTTCTGTAAGTGCTCGTTTAATTGTTGTGTATGCGGTTTCTGGAAAACATGCAGGAAATGTTGGCAGAGACATAAATGAAAAAGTTTCTGATTATTATTTCTATGATGTTGAGCAGTTGCATGAATTTTTGCAACAATTAGTAAGTTACGCCCATACCAATGAATGTAAAATTTATTTTTCTTGTGTTGTTTTAGGGAAGAGTAAGAGCATTTTTGCAACGTATGGTGGTTCAATTTTTCTGAAACGTGGTGAAAAATCTGGCAAAATTCTCACGAGTGATTTTGACGTAAAAATCATTGAGGGAAGCTACATTCCAGATGACGTGTATGTTTTAACTACTCTTCAGGCAGATCAATTTTTAAGCGAGATTCAGCTCAAATTCCAACAAGGGTATGACGTAGACATTATTATTACTTCAGTTGTGCCGGGGCTTCATGCACAGGGTAACTCATCATTATCTGCGTTGGTGTTTATCACAAAAGATGAGGAGAGAAATGAAGAACTAGAGCAGCTGAAGGAAGAAACGGCACCACTTTTTGAAGTTGAGGATGAAGAGAAAGAAGAAACACCTACTACTAGTGAGGATTGGAATGAGGATGAAGATGTAGCGATAGGTCCTGACATAGAAGTAGGTTTGGCATCTGTAAATATTGAAGTCGAGAAAGTAAAAATTCCTAGTTTTGTTGAGAAATTTACAAAACTAGCAGGACCGATGGCATTTTTGTTCTTTAAGAAAAGCAAATCTTTTTTAGAATGGCTGTTAAGGCTTCTCAGTGTTTTTATTCGAAAAACTATTTCAAAAATCAAGCAGATCGATATAAGTAAGGTCAGAGAGTCAATGACATGGTCTAATATTAAAAACTTTTCAAAAAAACCAACACATATAACAGAGATGCGTTCTACAAAAGGTTTATGGAAATTTGGGTTAGTAGTTTTAGCAATCGTAATTATATTGGGGGTAGTAGCTTCTATTATTTATTCAAGAAATAAGGAAAAAGAGCGTTTACAGCTCTTACTTACTCCGATTCAGTCAGAAGTTATTTCAGCAAAAGAGCGTTTTTCTAGTGATCCTATTTCAACCAGAGAAAGTGTTTCTACTGCAATTAGTAAAGTCGAAGTTCTAGAAACTGAGAATAGTAAAAGTAGTTCTTTAGAGTTGATCACAGAAGCAAAAAAAGAGTTTGTCTCTTATCTTGAGTCAATTTCTGGCAAAGAAGAGCTAAAAGAACTGGATGTTTTCTATGATCTCCGGTTAGCGAAGTCCGATTTTATTGCTTCTGGTATTGATATTCGCGATAAAACTTTGGTGTTGTACGACAAGGATATGAAACAGCTGTTGTTACTTGAGCATGATTCAAAACGAGTTTCTGTCAGAGACTTTTCAGAAAGAGAAACTTTGAATGGTGCTGTGTTACAAGCAGATTCAGTATTTATTTTAGTCGATGGTATCTACACATTTTCTGCAAACCTTGATTCAGAAACTCAACTTAAAGAAGTTAAAAAAGCTGGTGATTCAAATAAAAATGCAACATTGTTAGATGCATATGATAGGTATGTGTATGTGGTTAACCCTGAGAAAAGAAATATATATAGATATGCCCAAACTGAAGATGGGTACTCAGATCCTGTTGGTTGGATGAAATCAGCTACGGGGATTAAGTATGAAGACTTACGTTCTATGGCGGTAGATGGAGATGTTTGGCTCACTACAAGTGATGGTCAAATCAAAAAGTTTACTTCTGGCAGAGAAGAAGTCCTGACTTTACGAGGTTTAGATGTTCCATTTGAAAAAGATATTTATGTTTATACAAATGAAGAACTGCAGAATTTATACATTCTTGATCCAAGCAATAATAGAGTGGTTATTTTTGATAAGACTGGGAATTTTGTGAAAGAGCTCAAGTCGGTTTCTTTAGCGAGTGCAAATGGGATAACGGTAAGTGAGTCTCTTGGGAAGATTTTTGTGAGTAGTGGTTCTATTATCTATCAAGTGGATTTATAATAGTGGCCATGCTTCTGTTAAAAAATAAAAAAGCTACACACGAATATCAAATTGAGAAAACCTATACAGCAGGTGTTGTTTTGAGTGGTCCAGAAGTGAAAAGTTTGAAGAACAAGAGTGGGAGTTTAACTGGCAGTTTTGTAAAAACAGTTGGTGGGGAGTTATTTTTGATTAATGCGCAAATCTCTCCATATAAATTTGCTGATAACTCTGAGTATGATCCAAAGCGCACTCGTAAATTATTGTTGAAGAAAAGAGAAATTGACGATTTATATGAAGCTCTTGAGCAAAAAGGTCGCGCGCTTGTGCCTTTGAGTTTTGAGTTGTTGGGCAGAAATATAAAATTGGTGTTTGGGATAGGTCGCGGTTTGAAGTTATATGACAAGCGCGCAAAAGATAAGAAGCGAACTATTGAGCGTGATATTGCCCGGGAGATGAAGCGGGTGGGGTAAAAATAACATGAGGTTATTTTTAGTGATAATTTTTCAAGACTATTTTGTTTTTTTATCAGGTTTAGTTTATACTTATAGTTACTTACTATGGTAAAAAAAGAAGATCCTGACCAGAAAGATACTGGGGATAATCAAGAAGTTGTTGAAGTAGAAAAACTTGATAAGCAAGAATCTGCTTTTATTTTGTCATGCACTTATGTTGATGCAGATATACGCAAGAAACTTCTAGATCCTGAAATACAGTCTCAAGAAAGACAAAAATATATTGACGATTTGATTGCAGAAAAACTTTTAGAGATAGATGCTCCTGAAAGAATTGATTTTTTAACTGATTACTCTAGAAGTTTATTAACTGAATACCAGGACAGTAAGGATTCAAAGAAAATTAGTCAAAAAGCTGGTGAATTACTTGTTTTGCTTAAGATGAGGTTAAAAGGCGTGAAAGATCCAGAAGCAGTGCTGAGTGCATTAAGAAACAATGTAAATGTTTATTCTTATCATACAATAGAAAACCCTAATCACGATAAGTATCGAATTACTGGATTCGATCACAGTAGAGCATCAAAACCAGATTTGCTCAATTTTTTGTCAAAGTTATCAAATCCCGCTTTAGTTCTTCAAAGGTTGCATAAAATTGGAGTTGATTTTGGCCCATATACTGATTTTTCTATAGAATCGTTATCTCAGATGCTTGAGCAGTTGGGAAATATATCAGACAATCATTTTGATTTGGCTGTCACAAATTTGGGTAGAGCATGGTGGTTAGACAGTATTTCTATAATGAGTGACTCATATGAAGATGTTCGAGGTTTGAATAATGAATTTGTGGAAAGATTAAAATTTGTAGTATCAGGAGATTTCATAGCTGAACAAAAAAATGCTCTAGAAAGAGCAGAAAGATTAGTTGTACTCACAAATGGTAGAGTATCTTTGCATAAGATGTTTGCTGACCAAAGCGGATTAGATTCTAGTACATTAATTGCCGAAGAACATTATTTTGCTAAGAGAGATAGAGACCCTAGATATCGTGAAAGTTATAAGAATGGACTTAAATCTCTAGGAAAAGAAGATATTGTTGCAGAAATGATTCGTTCAGGACTACATTTTACAAAACGAGATTCTGTCTTAGACAGATCTGATGCATATAATGAGGAAGCTCAGGAAAAACTGAAGCAAGAAATAGATTTAGCGTATGAAAAGCTGAATGATCCGGTATATGTATCAATGAGGGCATACCTGGAGCTGACAGGAATTAGTGACATTCTAATTGTTGATCAAGCCGTAAAATTATTAAAGTCAACGAAAGAAGTGGTTAAATCACTATCTGTTGAGAAACAAGCAGTATTTGCTCAACAAATTATTACTACAGAGTGGCATGCGATAGATGATGTACTTAAGTATCACATGCTACATGAGTGGTTAAATTTTGCCGGCAAAGTTTCTAAAAGGAATGAAGAATATCATATATCTGAAAGTAAAGTTAAGTCATTATTAATTAATTGTTTTATTTTTGACGATAATGGTCTTACTGATACTACATTTTTGCGTCAATTGTTAAAACAACCTGTTTCTATAAACTCACTTATTACTGATTCTGTTCTCGCTAGAACAAATGAGAGTGAGCACATGTTTTTTGACTTGATTTCAAAGTTAGACGAAAAAAATAATTCGCATATTCAGGACTTCTTAACACAGAATGAATCTATCTTACCCAATTTATTAGATTCATCAGGAAATATTACCCCTGAATTTTGTCATGCATTTGCTGAATTTGATAAATCTGGCGACTTTGGAACTCCTGCTCACATTGATAGTATAAAGCCATTAATTTTAGCAGCAAAAGGAAACTTTTCAGGTAATAGAGAAGGTGATTTTTGGACAACTTTAATGGAATTAAAAGATTGTTATATTTACTACAATAGCTATAAAAAATTCATGGATTTACCACAAATAGCTGTTGACTTGATTATTAATAATATAAAACCAACTGGTGATAAAATTTTTTCCATATTTACACACTATTTAGAAGAAACCAAGCAGGTTATCTCAGAGGCTAAAGGGAGTGCACAACCTCCATTTGAATTAATGAAACTTATCTTTGATAAATGTTCTAACTTTTACTGGAAATCAAACTTTCCGATAGTTGATTTTAAGACAGTTTTTGGTAGTGCAATTGAGGAAATAGCAGATGTAGAAGTTCGTGAACGATGGAAGACTATTCTTTTTACTAATGGTTATTACCAACTATCGTTATATGAGAAGTATGATGAGCTTTCACCAGGAATGGTTTCGGAAAATGGTAGTGGTAATGAGAAATTATTTAATCAACTTCTTTCTTGGAATTTAGATAACTTAAGATATGAAACATTTCAACAATCACTTGCAGAAATGTTGGGACGTGCCGATGTTGATTCTTTTCCTTCTCCTGACAAGGAATTTTGGAAGATTTATCTTATTGTTGCAGAAAAAGTTGAATTTAGAAAACTTTTATTACATGCAAAAGTTGAAGGAAAAATATCTTCACAAAATACCAATGATGTTTTGAATCTAATTAGTAGTGACGAATATTTATCAAATCCTTTGATTAGTAAAGTTATTTTTCAAAATTTTAATTACTTGCTTGAAATAGGTCCAGAATTAACAAAAAAATACATAGTCATTACCCAAAAAATTGACACTTCACCATCTACAGAGATTGCTCGAATTAAAAATGAATTGATTCCAGAGTTATTAAAGACTAGTGATCCTGAAGCAGTATTTAACAGAGTTGAAGATATTTTTATTAGAAATAATCTTCCATTGGTTGGAAAACTATTTAAAATTTTTCAAATACTTAATCCAATTTCAAGTCTTTCTGAGACTATAGAAATTAACGCGAAAATTAGTCCAGTTATAAAAAAACAGTCTGAAAGAAGGGTATATCATACTTTTTATTCAGATTTAGTTAAAATAAATCTCAGATCTTCAAACCGATCGTTAGTGAAATATTTAGAGTCTGCGCAAAAAGCTACCGAACTATTACAAGAACACTTGAATGGTACTGAGTTATCTTTAGAACAAAGGGGATTTATTGTTCACTTTTTAGATAGGGTGACTGTCCTCCTTGATAGTTCTAGCATCGAAAATGCTACATCTGATATTCCAGAGTATTCAGTAGATGAATATGATGATGTTATTGCTACTTTTGTCAAAAAACTTAAAATAAGTTCGTCAACTCAAATTTCAGACAGGTTAGCTCGAATGTTTCTATATCCAGCAGGAATTCATTCAGTACAGGAAGCAATAGATTACTCTGCTGAAAGAAGACTTTTTGCATCACAGCGGAATATTGAATTTTCTCGATTAGTTGAACAAAATGGTTTTCATATTGGAGAAGGAGATTTATTTAAAGGTTTGATAAGAATGGATGATTTTCATAGTGGTGTTGGATATGATTATTTTCGCAACATGTTGCAAACAGGTTCAGTTGCGAAAGACTTTTTGGGTGCTTCTGCAAGTTCAGATTCGACACCTTTCGATACCGATGTAATTATTTTTACTCAGGACGATTTAACAGTACCTGTACCAGATTTACTAAGAGGAACTGGTGCAGGTTCTGAGGTTAAAGTGGTGAAACCAGATGGAACAACAGTGTCATTAAAGAGAAATTTATCGTCAGGGTATGGTTCTCTGTACTTACTAGTAAAAAATAGAGATCAATTTTACAGGAGCGATAAAAATGAAGTGTATACAGGAAGAGAAAAATATGAATTGTTTTATACCGGCATAATTGATTATGGTGGACAAGAAAGACATTTTGGAGTAAGAACAGGTTTACCTTCTTCTG
This sequence comes from uncultured Pseudomonadales bacterium, assembly GCA_964509285.1. Taxonomy (GTDB): domain Bacteria; phylum Patescibacteriota; class Microgenomatia; order UBA1400; family PJMF01; genus VFLK01. Next base: position 1,480 of record CAZDWQ010000036.1, on the reverse strand, counting down.
AATATGATTGTTTGCTCGCTGATGATAGCTTGGTTTCAAGTAAAGAAACTTTGCATAACATAAAGTTTATGATTGCAGAACAAGGGCAATACATACCTATTGTCGACTTTGATGGTAACCAACTGTACTCGTTAGAAGAATACGAGAAATATAGAAAAACATTTAGTGGTATTCATGAGTTTTTTGGTTCAAATATATTAATTAATTCAGGTTATAGTTCTCAACGGGAAAGAGAAATACTCAGACTCTCTCAGGAAGTTAAAACTGGTAGAGAAGTTGTTTCTGTTTGTAGTACTGAGATTCGCACTAAAATTGCAGAGGTTTTATCAAAGCACGGTGTTAAGTTACTTACAAGTTATGAAAGTAGTTTATTGGGTGCAGAACTTCACGATATTGGTTCAACGGGTCGAGGTACCAATGCTCCAAGTGATTATGATTTTGATTTTGCTTTATTGCTTGATAGTAAAGATATTGGTAAAGCAAAAGAAATTTATGATGATTTAATGACGCATTTCAGTTATGAAGGAACTATTCCTTCTGGTGATACTGAAGAACACTTGCAATTACGTCTTACAGGAGTTGCAATTGGGGGAAGAAAAGTTGATATTGATATTGGAATTAATACTAAAAAAGAAGTTGATGTTTTTGCTTCTCATGATGCAGTGAAAGCAAAACTTAATTCAGTGAAAGAGGCAATGGGTGAAGAGGCTCATGACAAAGTTGTGGCATCAATAATTCTTGCTAAACAGATATTAAAAAAAGGTAATGCATATAAAAAAGGCCCTCAACAACAAGGAGGATGGGGGGGTATTGGAACGGAGTATTGGATACTTCAACATCAAGGAAATCTAGATATTGCTATGCAATCAGTATGGGAAGCATCAACAAATGGGACAGCCTCACTGAAAGAATTTAAATCAAAATATGCAATATATGATGCAGGTATGAATATTAAATTTAAACGAAGATATGAGAATTTTGTGGATTATTTGACTGAAGAAGGATACAAATCTTTGATAAAAGTAGTAAATAACTATTTGAGCGGTAGGTAGTGAATTCGATTAATTAGAACGCTACTCCTCTTTGACTTCCACCCCAAAAATCCTTTATACTGTAATTTAGTATTTATACTTACACGAGGAGCAAAAATAGTATGCCTAAACGAGTGTTCTGGCCTGTCGCAATGGTCGTTATGGGTGTTATCTTCATAGCATCAAACATGGGTCTGCTTCCAATAATGTTTTGGAATCTCTGGCCAGTTGTTTTAATTGTAGTTGGTCTTGGCGGACTTCTTATTTCTGATAAAGAGGAGTGGGAAGGTCAAACAGCACCAAAATCAGCAAAAAAAGTAGTTAAAAAAACAGCTCGAAGCAAGAAATAAATCCCGGGTTTTTCAGATATTCAAGAAGTATTAAAAACTCTGGTAGAATACGAGTTGTATGTCAAAGCCAAGCTTTTTCCAGATAGCGATTGATGGTCC
>CAZDWQ010000035.1:0-9709 GCA_964509285.1 uncultured Pseudomonadales bacterium | reverse complement strand
TGGATGGCTCCCTGACTAGGACTCGAACCTAGAACCTACTCGTTAACAGCGAGCCGCTCTGCCATTGAGCTATCAGGGATCGTTAACAGAAACATATTGTAACAAAGTCGCCTGAAAAAATCCACCATAAACAAAAGTGTTACAATAGTACCCATGCTTCAAAAATTTGCACCAATCTCCATTGTTTTCCCCGCACTAAACGAAGAAAAAAACATTGCCAACTGTCTCAATGCAATCCTGAGCCAAACAGTAAAACCAAAACAGGTTATTTTTGTAAATCATAACTCCACTGACGATACACTCAAGATTGCTACTTCATACAAGCCAGCATTCAAACAACAAGGTATCGACTTCAACATACTCACTGAAACCAAAAAAGGCATTGCCAATGCTCGCAATGCTGGATTTAACCTTGCAACGCAACCAATCGTTGCCTCAACAGATTCGGACTGTATGCCCCAAAAAAACTGGATTAAGAGCATAGACACATACTTCAAAAAAAATGATGTCGTGGCTTGTGCCGGTAAAATAATTCACTACGACGCAGATCCACTTTGGAAAGAAGTTACCAAAAACGGTGCGTACAATATTCTGTATAAATTTTTATACCTCATCAATGGCTTCCACCCAATGACTACTGCCAACTGCGCAGTGCTTAAATCAGCTTTTGAAAAAGTCGGAAGATTTGATCATCAAATTATTTCTATCGACGGACTTGACGATATTGACCTTGCCGCAAGACTCTCTTTTGTAGGAAAAGTACAATACAACAAAAATATGGTTGTAGAAGGTTCTTTCAGAAGATATAACGGATTTAAAAAAGCTATTGGCAGCACTTACAGAAGATTTTTAGCACTCCTCAGAGTGAAAAGAAAATTCAGAAAAAAACAGTTGGATCTCCTTTACGAAGCCATTTTCACCAACGAGAAAAAATAAAAACTTTTATTCCAAGAAATCCTGCAATTTTTTACGTCTACTTGGATGTTTGAGTTTTCTCAAAGCTTTGGCTTCAATTTGACGAATACGCTCACGGGTAACACCAAATTTTTTACCAACTTCTTCTAAAGTCATCATCTTGTTGTCGTTCAAACCAAAACGCATTCTCAAAACTTTTGCTTCACGGTCAGAAAGTGCACTGAGCACTTCTTCAACATTTTCGCGCAACATTTGTTGACTGGTTGCTTCATATGGAGAAAGTTGTTGGTCATCAGAAATGAAATCGCCTAACACACTATCGTCATCACCATCACCTACTGGGGATTCCAAAGAAGTAGTATTTTGAGAAATTTTGAGAATTTCGCGAACCTTATCCGGGTCCATCTCCATTTCTTTCCCAATTTCTTCTGGACTTGGCTCACGACCCAAATCTTGCATCAAACGTCTACTCGTACGCATAAGTTTGTTGATTGTTTCAACCATGTGCACTGGGATACGAATAGTACGAGCTTGGTCTGCAATAGAACGGGTAATTGCTTGTCTAATCCACCAAGTTGCATAAGTAGAAAATTTAAACCCTTTAGTCCAGTCAAATTTCTCGACCGCTCTGATCAAACCCTTGTTACCTTCTTGAATCAAATCCAAAAAAGTCATACCACGACCAATGTATTTCTTAGCGATAGAAACAACTAAACGCAAGTTAGCATCGGTGAGCTCTTTTTTAGCAAGCAAATCACCAGCCTCGACTCTTTGGGCAATGCGAATTTCATCTTCACGACTCAGCAAAGGAATACGACCAATTTCCTTGAGGTACATTCTGACTGGGTCAGCAACGCTACGGTCAGTTAGAGTAGAAAGAGTTTCAAGTTCTTGAGTCAAAGAATCATCAGCATCCTTTTTAGGATCTTCACTGACAGATTCAAAGACATCAATGTCGTGAGCAATAATTTGTCCGTAAAAATCATCGAGCTCTTGAATATAGTCTTCAGGTTCAATAAAGGTAGCTAAAATATCATCTTGAGTAATATACCCTTGTGCTTTTGCCTTTGCGAACAGTTTATCAATATCGTTTGTGAGAGCTTTTGGAACTTTTACTGCAGCAACTTGATCTTCAAACGTAATGTTCTCTTGATTTTCCGCAGCGAGTTCGTCCAACATAGCTTGTTGAGTTTCCTCAACAGCAACTTCTGCTACTTCTGATTTCTTTACTTTTGGGGTAAGTTTTTTTGAAGGCTTTTTTACAGTTTTTTTTGCGTCAGTCATAAAAAGTGTTTCTAATTTATACCCGAAGCGTTTATATTTTGTCAATAGACCTACTCCGCCTGGGATAGGCTATAATTATACACCAAAAGTCAAGATGTGAAAGAGGCAAAAATAACACATTTTGGGTAAACTAGTTACTCTTCATTACCGCGCAAAAGCATTGTATCAACAACTTTTTTAACCGCACTCATATATGTTGCAATACGAGCTGTTACAGAATTGTCTTGTTTGAGCTGCCACATTCTATTAGTAGCTTCGTCCATAAGATTTTTTAGACGCTCTAGCACTAAGTCTTTTTCCCAATAGTAGCCTTGCAAGTTTTGCACCCACTCGAAGTATGAGACAGTCACTCCGCCAGCATTTGCCAAAACATCTGGAATTACAGTAACTCCCTTTTTAGCCAAAATTTCATCAGCCTCTGGAGTTGTTGGGCCATTTGCCAGCTCTAAAACTAATTTTGCTTGTACATTTTTAGCATTTTCTTTGGTTAAAACATTTTCTAAAGCAGCAGGGACCAGTACATCAACGCCTAACTCTAGTAACTCGGCATTTGTGATTTTCTTGCCTGAATTTGTGCAACCTTTGGTTGTGCAGTTACAAGAACCAACTGTTCCACCAGCTTCTTTACATGCTAGAACTTGTTCTGGATCTAACCCATCTTTGTTATACACACCGCCTCTTGAATCAGAAAGTGCCACAACTTTATATCCAGCTTTACTTGCAAAATACGCAAACCAATAGCCGACATTTCCAAACCCTTGCACCGCAATAGTTGTTTTCTTTGGATCTAGTTTGAGTTTTTTGGCCAGGTTTTCTAAAACATAAAATCCACCTAAACCTGTTGCTTCTGTTCTCCCTTTTGAACCACCAAGGAGCAGTGGCTTTCCTGTGAATGTTGCAATAGGATTTTCAACCAATGTTTTATAGCGCTTTATAGCTGCTTGTTCATACTCATCAACCATCCAAGCCATGATTTGCCCATCAGTATTCACATCTGGAGCTGGAATATCTACCCAAGGACCAATATGTGGAGCGACAAATAAAGCATATGCTCTTGATAATCTTTCAAGTTCTGTTTTGGATAATTTTCTTGGATCAACAATGATGCCACCCTTTGCGCCACCATAAGGAATACCCGTCACACTACACTTCCAGGTCATCCAAGTAGAAAGAGCCATAACTTCTTCTTTAGTAACTCCCGGGTGAAAACGAATACCGCCTTTATATGGACCAACCGCATTATTATGTTGAGAACGATATGCTTGAAAAGTTTGTGCTTTCCCATCATCCATTCTAATTCTAATCATGCCCTCAATCACTCTATCTGGAGTTTTGAGACGCTCGATTGCAGCATCAAACGATTCTGTATCTTTATAAGAACCTCTCAATACTTTTGCTACTTCTTCAAGTTGCTTAATCGCATTTTGGTGGGGGTTATTCATTAATTCTCCTTTATTAGTCCGTATAAACTAAAAGTATCATACTTTTTCATACCATTTCAAGTGCCAATACAACTAATTATTCTTGCGTTTCTAACCAGCGCTCACAATCAAGCGCAGCACTACATCCTTGACCTGCAGCGGTAATTGCTTGTTTGTATCGAACATCAACACCGTCACCAGCTGCAAAAACTCCTTCTACTGAAGTCATGCTTGGATAAGTAACAAGGCCGTCCTCACTCATTGCTTTCTGAGCCATATCAGCACCTTGTTTAGTTGCACTTTGTCTTGTGACTACGTAGCCTTTTGCATCTAACTCAACTTGATTGGTAAAAATAAGGTTCATTGGTCTATGACCAATAGCTAGAAAGACACCTTGCGCATCGTATTCTGTAACTGTGCCATTTTCTGTAACACGAACTTTTTCAACAATTTTTGAACCCATGATTTCTTCAAGGGCTGTGTTCCAATGCACAGTGATTTTAGGATTGTGTAACACACGCTCCTGCATAATTTTGCTTGCTTTAAAACTATCTCGTCTATGCAAAATATGCACTTCGCTCGCAAATTTGGTAAGTGCAGTTGCGTCTTCCATTGCGGAATCACCTCCACCAACTACAAATACCTTTTTCTCTTTAAAGAATGCAGCATCACAGACTGCACAAGCACTCACCCCTCGTGACCAGAACTCTTGTTCTCCTTTTACCCCCAAGGTGATTGGCGCAGCACCTGTGGCAATAATTATTGATTCTGCTAGGAGCGTGGGCTCGGCGGCTGACTTTACTTTTTCTGTAAATTGGACTATTCCTTCTGGTGTTAACTTTCCAAACTGTTGCGGATCAAATCCTTCTGGAAAATTGGTCCAGACTTTAAATGGTCGGGCACTAAAATCTACTGCCGTAACATACTCATCTTTGATAACTGTGCCAAACTTTTGAGCCTGTGCACGCATTCCAATCATGAGCTCTGGCCCCATAATTCCTTCTGGAAACCCAGCAAAATTTTCTACATCAGTGGTGTTCATAAGCTGACCACCACTTGCAAATCCTGCAAATAAAACTGGAGCCAACTTTGCTCTCGAGTTATAGATTGCAGCAGAATATCCTGCGGGACCAGAACCAATTATGACGACTTTAGCTGTTTCCATTTTATTTATTCCTCGCTCATTGCTCTTTCAAGCATTTCTACATATCCTTGTCTGCCAGCAAAGCCAATTTTTCTATCAACTTCTTCACCATTTACAAACACAATTACTGTTGGAATAGACATGACTCCATACTTGCCAGCCAATGGATTTTCTGCATCGACATCAACTTTGGCAATTACTGCCTTGTCCGCATATTCACCAGCGAGTTCTTCTATTATTGGCGCTGCCATTTTACAAGGACCACACCATTCTGCAAAAAAGTCTACTAAAACTGGCTTACTTCCAGCCCCTTTGAGAGTTTCTTCAAAATTTGCTTGAGTTAAGTGCAATGCACCTTTTTTTTGAGCTGTGTCATCTGACATATATTCTCCTTAATTTTATATCTTAATTATTACTTTTTGCCCACATTAGTACCTAAATATTTCCTTCAAAATATCGTTTAGTTCATCTGGTTTACGTTCTTTGGTACAGCGAGTTGCCTCACCAGAAAGTAACTCCCGTGCAACTCTTCCCAGAGAACTTCTAGAAGCAATCACCTGACGAACAATATCAACGCAAGTCCGTTCATCTTCATACATTTTGATGACACCGTCAATTTGTCCACGGATTCTTTTGAGTTGAGTAAGTACTTTATCTTTTTGCATAATAGGTTATATGAGTAGTTTCAAATATACCCCTGGGGGGTATGTTTGTAAAGAGGGAATTTTAGCAAGAATCTGCTTATTGAAGTTTCTCTGTGGCATTCAGATCAGCAAGTGAACGCAATAAATCATCATGCTCAGTTTGTTGAGCCTGGGTAAGATCTGGAGTCTCATCCAATTTAGAAATTCTTTCAATAATCTGTTTCTTTTTATCTGTCAAAATTAATTTTTTTAGCTTTTTAAGACTGCCAACCCACTCCGCCTCTAAATCTATATCTTGTAAACTTTTCACAAAATCCTGATTCGCGTGAACATCAAACAGAATTTCTTGTAAATCTTCTGGCAAATTGCTTGCGAATTTCTTCAACTCAAAAACGCCCTTATGTTCGTCAAGTAAACGTACTATTTGCACTAATCCTGGAGTTGAAAACTCGATTGAATTATTATGGAGGTCACGCACCTGCTCAAAAATTTGACTATTCTCGGTTTTAAAAAGTAAAAACAAAATATATTTTTCTAAACGCTCTCTGACTGAGTCTTTTTTTTGCTCTGGTATTTTTGTGTTTATCTGTTTCTGTTTTTGTGAGGATTCAGAATTCTTTGTTTTTAAATTACCCAAACGCAACTTATTTTTATACTGCTCAATATCTTGTTTGACACTCTCAAGTTTTACCCCAAGTTTTTCTGCAACTTCACGGGAGTAGTGTTCTAGCTCGACGGCGTGCTCAATCTCTGACAGGACTGGTAACAGCTCTCGCATGATCGCATTTTTGCCTTCTGGAGTTTTTTCATCATGTTGTTTGAACGAAACCATAATCAAAAACTCGTGGGCAGTAATTGATTCTTTCACTGCTTGCCTCCACAGTTTTGGATCTGTTTTAATAAGGTCGTCAGGATCTTTGCCACCCGGAATAACGATAACTCGCAACTCAAGTTCAGTCTTTTTGAGGGCAGTAATTGCTTTTTTTGTAGCTTCAACGCCAGCACTATCGGTATCTAAAGAAAGCAACACTTTTCCAACGGTTCGCTCAAGTAATTTTGCATGATCTTCTGTTAAAGCCGAACCTTTGATTGCCACAACTGCATTCATATTAGCTTGAGTCGAGGAAACAACATCAAACTCACCTTCAACCACAACTATAAATCCAGCTTTTCTAATTTCTTGATGTAATTCAGAAAAACCAAACAACATTTTACTTTTGTGATACAGCATTGTTTCAGGAGAATTTATATATTTGGCATCTTTTTCATCACCGCCAATTTTACGTCCAGAGAAACCAACAACTCTGCCACGATGATCTTTGAGTGGAAAAATAATTCTACCTCTAAAACGATCATAGTATTTGCCGTTCCTACCTTGAGCAATTAAGCCCGCTTGCTCAATCAATTCCATGCTGTACTTTTTTTTCTTGTGCAGAAAAGTGACAAGCCCTTCCCACTGGTCTAAGGCATATCCCATCTGGAATAAATTAATCGACTCTTTAGTAACTTTTCTTTCTTTTAAATACTCTCGAGCGATTTCGCCAGATTTATGGTCGGTGAGTAAATAGTGATAATACTGGCGTGCCAAACTTAAAATTTCCAAAATTTGTTCACGAATAGCATCATCTTTTGACTTTGTAAATTTTTGTAAAGTTATGCCGGCTTTATTTGCCAACTCTTCTAAAGCTTCTGCAAAACTCATGCCTTCAAACTTTTCAAGAAATGTGAGCGCGTCTCCAGACTCGCCACAGCCAAAACATTTGTAGCGTTGCAACACATCATCAACAAAAAAAGAGGGACTCCTCTCAGAATGGAATGGGCAATTGCCTTTAAAATACTTGCCAGACCGTTGCAAGCTCACCCTCGAACCGATGACTTCGACAATATCAATGGCTTCTTTGACCTCTTGCACTTGTGACATAATTACCCTAATTTTAACCAAAACTTTATAAATTTAGTAGTGGGAGTTCCTCAGGCTTCATTGTATAGTATGAATGTGATAAAAACTGAAGAAAAAGTTGCAAAATCTAAAACTAAAGACTCAGAGTTTGACGTTTCAGAAATCGTTGCGTGGATAAAACTGTATTGGCCGCTCATTTGTTTGGTTTTGTTTTTTAGTTTGTTTTACCTAGTTTATATACACTTTTTTACTGCAGATCTGGGCAGACACATTGTGAATGGGAGAGAAATTGTGAGTGGTGGTTTGGTGGGTATTCTTAACCCTGGTGCAGTTTTTAAAACTAACTACTATTCTTTTACTCAAACTGATTTTCCGTTTACCAATCATCACTGGCTGTTTGGAGTAATTGTTTTTTATTTACATCAAATAGGTGGATTTAGTTTACTAACTTTGGCAAATACCACTTTGAATACGCTTGCTTTTATTTTTATTCTTGCTGTTGCAATAAATACTGCCACAAAAACACAAAAAGAAAATCATATTCACCCAGGAAAAAAACAATTAACTGTGTGGGTTGTAACAACTGTTGGATTTTTATTACTTCCATTGCTTTCTCACAGAACCGAGATCCGGCCAGAATCTGTGAGTATTTTATTTTTTTCATTGTATTATTTTTTATTCCGCAGTTTATTGATTCAGAAAAAAAAGTGGCTTATGCCTTTGGTTTTATTTTTACAAATTGTTTGGACAAACACTCACCTGTTCTTTATCTTAGGACCATTACTAGCTGGATACTTTTTGTTTGAAAGACTCTTAACTTTGGTTTTTGATAAATCAAAAAAATCACGATTTTTTTTGAAAACAGTTGATGCGATTTTTTCTGACTCAGTAGCAAAATTTTGGATTAGTTTATTTATTGGCTTGTGTGCTGTTGGAATTCTCAACCCAAATGGTGTAAAAGGCTTGTTGGCCCCACTCACCATTTTTAACAACTATGCATATAGGGTTGCCGAAAATCAGTCAACATTTTTTATGATTAATTATGGCAGCCAAGTTACATTTCATAGCTTCGTTGTATTATGCAGTTTTTTTGTTTTACTGTTAGGAATTTTTTCACTTTGGAACAAAAAAGATAATAAAGAGAATAGCGGCGAAAATTATGGCGTAAAAATTGCCCAACTTTTTTTGGTTTTAACCTTCGCACTGCTTGCAAATAAAATTAATAGATTGACTCCTTTTTTTGCAATTATTGCAATTCCATTTATAGTAAAAAACAGTAGTAACTTTATAGAAAAAAATTGGGAAAAATATAAAAATAAATTTCAAAACACAGTATTCACTATGGTGGGTTCGACGACCATATTTATTTTATTTATTATAGTTTTACAAACAAAAATATTTTTACCAAAAATAGAATTACTGGGATTAGGCCTACTACCAGAAACTCAAAATGCTGCACAGTTTTTTATCCAAAATAATCTGAGGGGACCAATTTTTAACAACTATGATATCGGTGGTTATCTTGCATATAACTTGTTTCCACAAGAAAAATTATTTTTGGATAATAGGCCAGAAGCATACTCTGCTGAATTTTTAGTTGATGAATATCTGCAATCACTCATTGATGAAAAAACTTGGCAAAAAGTTTCTGATAAGTATAACTTAAATGTAATTTTCTTTTATCGCCATGACCAAATTGATGGTGCACAACAATTTTTATTTAATAGGATAACTGATCCAGACTGGGTTCCAGTATATGTAGATGGATATGCTCTTATTTTAGTAAAAAACTCTGAACCAAATAAAAAAATCATTGAAAAGTTTGAACTTCCTAAAGAAATATTTGGAATGAATCCAAATAAATAATTCTACGGTTAATGTAAGAACTCACGGTTATAGTATTTGGATATGATACTTAAACCAAAGGATGTTCTTGAAAAACTTTCACACGAAAAAAAGTGCGATAAAAATATAGCCATTGTTTTTTTCTTAAATGACAAAAAAGAAGTCTTGAGCATACATAGAAAATTATTTTCTAAAGAAACAAAGCTCACAATGAGCGACATTTTTATTCCCGCATTTTATTTATCAGCAAGTTTTTTGATTATTGTACATGTGAAAAATCAAAATGGGGGGGAAATTGAAAAAACAATTCTCCAACCAACTGACTTAGAAATTAACCTAACACACAAAATAATCACTGCAGGAGATTTTTTGAATATCAAATTGTTGGACCACTTAATTGTAACTAAAAATATCTATTACTCATTTCATGAGAGCGGGATTGTTTGAAAAATTAATCCTATAATATTGACAAATAAGGACAATTTTGGTATAATTTCCAGGTTTCCTCAATTCGCAGTTGAAGTGCACCACTTTTGTAATTTAGTACTTTGTAATT
>CAZDWQ010000034.1:0-9939 GCA_964509285.1 uncultured Pseudomonadales bacterium | reverse complement strand
TTTCTGCGGTATTCTACCGCATTAAGTGGTGCACTTCGTTTGCGAACTCATCTTATTTTTTTATTATACTTGAGGACAAGTAATTTTTCTAGTTATTTAAGACTGAGCAAGTGTTGAGCAACTTTTTGTCTCAAAATTGTTTGACTCATCATTTCTCTATAACGAGGGTCAGTTTCTTGTTGTTTTTTAAGGTTCTTGTCCGTAATTTTTGCAAATGCTTCGTCGAGATCAGCCTTCTCTACTGTTAATTTAGCAGTTTTTGAAACTTCGTCAATAATGAAGGCGATTTGTAGTCTTGCTAAAGCACCAGCTGCGAGTTCGTTTGAAAGTTGCTCAAAAGTCATTTTTCTTTGTTCTAAGAATTTTTCAAATGGAATATTGAATTGTTTGAGCTGTTTTGCTAAGTTTTCAAGATCGTATCTGGTCTCTTCTTTGACTAAAAGCTCTTGAATCTGAGGTTTAATGTTTTGAACTAACTCTCTATAAATATATTGAGTAATGAAATCTTTTTTCTCTTGCTCTGAAGGTTCAGCATGTGAGTGGTTGTGTTCTTCGCCTTTACTCTCCTCGACGTGTTTTTTCATTTCTGCAATTTGTGTATCAAGTTCTTTTTGAGCGTCTTTTTGTGCTTTTACAACAATTTTTTCATAGCCTTTTACATTGATTTCAGGTCGTACAGCTATATGTGCTTCAACTACCCAATCTTTGCCTTTTTCTAAAGAAGTAGGGTTAAATTCAGGGTATGTTAAAGGTTTGAGACCAGATTTTTCTAACTCTTTGGTATAAAGTTCAGGGATAACTGTTTGGAGCGCTTCTTCAATAACAGCCTCAAGTTTTAGGTTTTCTTCTGCAACTTTTGCAGGGACTTTGCCTTTTCTAAAACCAGCAACAGTTACTTTTTTTGCAAGTTTGCCTAATGCTTTGTTATAAGCAGCTTGAGCTTCTTTTGCTGGAATAGTTAAGATAATTACAGTATTTGCAGAAATGAGTGGTTTTTCGGTAGGTGTTTCTGTCTTAACTGCTTTTTTAGTGGTTTTTTTTGTATCTGTCATAGTGCAAATCTTTCCTAACTTTATAGACCATGCATTATACCCCAGAAATAGTGATTTGTGATGTGATATAATAAAACGTACAAATTATTACCCTTTTAAGGAGGGGAATTTCAAAAGGAATATTCACAATGAGTGAAAAAAACATTTTACTACATCATCTAGATGATTATGTTTCTGGTGGTCTAGAGTTTGCGGAGATCGATACTCGACTTTTTGCAAACATCAATGAACCAGAGAAAGTATTAATTCATGATACTTCTGTACCTTCACTTGATACGATGGCACTTGGATTTGTAACTGGTCAGCTCGCGTATGCTCCAACAAATGGTAGAAGAATGGTTATTTATGGGAACTGTGCTCCAAGAAGAACAAGTGCAAAAGCTCAAAAAAACAATATTGACCATGGAATCAAATACGCAAAGCTAAGGAATGGTGTTGAGATTATCAATGTCTGGTCAGATCATGCATTTGGGTTTGTAAAAAAAGATATTGTCGAGTTCAGAGATATAAATTGCCCAAATTCTGGTTCACAATTCAGATCTAGAGACTTTTTTCCATTGGCTGTTGCCAAAATTATCAACGGTGACTACTCAGAATTAGGTGCAGAATTACCAATCGAAGAAATTCCAGAGATTCCAGCTAACATGGTTGCTTGGACCGATGGTTTTGGAAATATGAAAACCACTATGAGGATGTCTCATCTTCAAGAACTAGGCCTGAAACCTGGAGATAAAGTCCAGGTCATCCTCAATAACGTTAGTATGGTTGGCATTGTTTCTATTGGTGGATTCCAAGTTGATAGAGGTGTATTAGCAATTAACGCTGGTTCAAGTGGGTATGAAAATCCATTTATTGAATTTTTCTTGAGAGTACATCAAATATCAGAAAAAACTGCAGCTGTTCGGTTTGGTTACCCAACAGGTGGAACTGAGTTTGAGATTAAAGTTCTCGAGTAATACAGAAAATTTAATTCACAAAGAAATAAAATTAAAGCGGGGGGCGAAATAAGCCTCCCGTTTTGTTAGTCTTAGTTTATAATAATACAGCATTCAGAGATTATGGCGCGATACCAGAGTGGTTAATGGCTAGGTCTGCAAAACCTCAGTTCGCGGGTTCGAATCCCGCTCGCGCCTCAAATAAATCGAGTATGACGAGGGCAAACCCTGTTTATGAATGAAATAACGTTGTGGCGACCCATTCATCTTTTTTTAGTTAAAAATCAAAATTTAGTCAGAAAGTTGTTTTTTGTTTCCTATATTTTTTGTGTGGTGGCAATAGTTTTAGGATTTTATTTGTTTACTGTTAACCAAGATTTATACATTTCTCTGTATCTTTTGTCTGGAAAAGTTGGAACAGTTGCGTTACTTCTGTTTCTAGGGACTTTAGTTCCGGGAATACTAAAAAGATTTAGAATTTTGCCATTAGTTAGTGCAAGTATTGTTTTATTTCGTAGACAAATGGGAATTTTAATGTTCTTGTGTGCATTAGTGCACTCAATGTATATTTCAACAATTCCAGCATTTATGTCTGGAGTTACAAGTTTAGATGCGTTGCCGCCAAATGCTTTGACAGGTATGTTAACTATTTTAATTTTGTTGCCAGTTTGGTTAACTTCAAATGATATCTCTCAAAAAAAGTTTGGAAAATTTTGGAAAACAATTCAGCGACTTACCTATTTTGCGTTGATTACGATTTTTTTCCATGTAGCTATGGTAGAAAAATCTGCTGCGATTCTTACGACTGTAGTTTTTTTGGCTGAAGTTGCTTCTTGGGTAAAAGTTTGGTTTTTTGATCGCAAACTCAACAAAACTGTCTAGAGATTTTTAGCTTTTTAAAAATTTTTTGATAGCGGTGTTAGCTTCACTTTCAAAACTCAGTCCTAAGCGTTCTAATAACAAACCTTTCAAAATTGCGTGGGTCATTCCTGGGACTGAATGCTCTTCTTCTCTGAGGGTTTGAAATTTGCTGTCTTCATCAAGGTTCCAGATATTATGTTGCCAAGAGCAAGATTCTTGACCTGCAATTTCTATTGATTCGACGTACCCAACAGACCCATCTGGAGTTAAGTAAATCCAGATTCGAAAAGTGTATTTTGCTTTTGCAGTAGTTTCCCCTTTTTTTTCACAATGGAATAATTGTAAGCCAGAGATAGTATTTCCTTCACTTAATTTTGCATACTGTTCAGGAATGTTGATTACAGTTTGTTTTTGTGCGATTTTATTTTTAAGTTTTTCATGTGTGGCAAACCTTTTGAGTAACCAGCTTACTCTTCCTAAGAAGGTTTCAAACATAGTTCGACTTGTTTCAGGGTGGTGTGTTCTTATCATTTTCAACTTTCTTTTTTCTTTGTAACTTATAGTTGTAAGCAGTTTTAGTTTACTTGTCAAATCGTGATAAAATATACCTCTTTATGAAACAGAACAAAACATATTATATTCACACATTCGGGTGCCAATCAAATAAAAGCGACTCCGAGCGTATTGCAGGAGACTATGAGGCGCGCGGTTTTACTGAGGCTAAAAATTGGCGTGAGTGTAGTGAGTTAATTGTGAATACTTGTGCGGTACGTCAGCGCGCCGAAGATAGAGCTCGCGGATTTTTATATAACGTAACCGTGTATTTTCATGAAAAAGGTAAACAACGACCTAAGATTATTTTGACTGGTTGTATGGTTCATCACGGCAATGAAAAATTGTACGAAATGATGCCAATGATTGACGAAATTTTACCTATCAATGAAGTTGGATTTAATAATGCAACTGTGCGCAAAGATAAGAAAAATGCGTGGATTCCAATTTCAGTTGGATGTAACTCATTTTGCACTTACTGTATTGTGCCCTACTCTCGTGGCCGCGAAAAATCTCGAAGTATGGAATCTATTTTAGAAGAAGTCGCTCGATTGGAAAAAGAAGGTTTTGAAGAGATCACTTTTTTGGGAATGAACGTGAATTCTTGGGGTTTGGAAAAACTTGGTATTGGATTTAGAAAACTGATGATGGAAAACAAGGATTTTAATCGAGAAGATTTGCCAGATAATCAAACTCAATATTTGCAACCCAAAGGGACTCCTCCATTTGTAAAGTTGCTTCAAGAAGTTTCAAAATTTGATGGTATTAAAAAAATTAGATTTATGAGTAGCAATCCTTGGGATTTTCATGATGAATTGGTTGCAGAAGTTGGTAAAAACAAAAAAATTGATAGGTATGTCCATTTGCCAATTCAATCTGGAAGTAACGGTGTTTTATATCGAATGAATCGTGGTTATACCAAAGAAAGATATTTAGAAGTGGTTGAGAAGCTCAGAAAAGCTGATCCAGAAATTGTGATTGGAACAGATATTGTGGTTGGTTTTGCGAATGAAACAGAAGCTGAGTTTGAAGAAACTGTTGAGCTTGCCAAAAAAATTGATTGGAAGGTTGGTTTTGTAGCAATGTACTCTCCTCGACCGGGAACTGCTGGTTGGAGAATTTATCCTGACAACATTCCTCACAAAGAAAAAAAACGTCGCTGGGAAGTACTAGACCAGATCATTAATAAAGATAACTTAAACCAACGACCGATTGTGATTTGAGATCTTGTGGTGTTATGAATAGAGGAAAAAATGAATAGAATCGTTGCAGTAGTTGGGCCAACTGCCTCTGGAAAAACTGCATTTGCTTTACAGTTAGCAACTCAAGCCTTAGAAGCTCCTCATAACTACAGTGGAGTTGATCTTATTTCAGTTGATTCTCGTCAAGTATATATGGGTTTGGAAATTTTATCTGGGGCTGATATTCCCGAAAATTTTAGTTTGGTAGAAACTCAAGCGGGTCGTTACTACAAACACAAAAGCCTAGATATCACTTTACTGGGAGTTTCTATCATCGGTTTAGATCAAGAGTGGTCTGTGACTCATTTTAAAGATTTTGCAACGGAAATAATTCTTAACTCTTTCAAAAACAACCGTTTGCCAATTTTGGTTGGTGGGACTGGTTTATATCACCAGCATTTATTTAACACAGATTCAAGTTTATATATTCCACCAAATCAAGATGTAAGAAGAAAAGCAGCCAACTCAAGTGTTTCCGAATTAAGCGAGTGGCTTTTTAAAATTGCTCCAGAAACTTTAGTAGACATGAGTGATTCTGACGTCGATAACCCAAGAAGATTGGTGAGAGCGATAGAGAAAACACTTTGGAAGAAACGATATTTTGTAAATGAAGTTTCTTCTGAAAAGCCAGCAAGCGTTGTTCCGGAAAATTTGTTGGCGTCAAGTGAAGTTATTGTTTTTGGTTTACAGATTTCTCTTGAAGAAATTAAAGAAAAAATAACTCAGAGAGTTACTGAGAGATTTAAGCAAGGTGCTATAAATGAAGTTAAGAACTTGTTGCAGGTTTGTCAAAAAAATGATGCGCCGGCTTGCTCTACTTTAGGTGTGCAGGATATTTCTGAACTTCTTTTAGGAGTTACTACTCAAGAAGAATGTCAAAAAAAATGGGCTCTACATGAATTTCAGTATGCGAAACGCCAACTCACTTGGTTCAAGAAGCAAGAAAATATAATTTGGTTGGACGATTTGCAAAAAAAACAGTATACTTTTAAGTAGGCACGGTTGTGCCAAGATATAGGGCTTAAAGTATGAAAAAACTGTTTTACGGTGACCACATGGTTACTATTTCTCCAATGTCGATTGTTTTTACGGTTTTTTTCCTGCTAGGTTTATATGGAGTTTACTATATTCGTTCTGTTATAGTTTTGTTGTTGCTCTCGTTTATCTTGATGGTCGCACTCAATCCAGTTATCAGGTTTTTGCACAGAAAATTAAAAATTCCAAAGACTTTGAGTATTTTTTCTGCCTATATTTTGATGATTTCAGCGATTGCAGGAATGTTAGGTTTATTGGTTCCACCGTTAGCAAAAGAGTTTGTTCAACTTATCAATAACTTTAATGTGCCGTTTTTACAAGAAAACCTTATGTCGTTTAAATTTACCTTGCAAGAAATGAGTGCTGTTATTAACGATTTCGGTGGGAGTTTTTCTGTGGTGTTTAACGTTGTTAATATGACTTTCAGTGGTGTGTTTACTGTTTTTACGATAGTGGTAATGTCGTTCTATTTGATGCTTGAACGCCCATATTTACATAAAAAAATGGCTTGGTTTACTAATAAAGAAGAATACTTAGTAAGAATGAAGAATTTTATTGATTCAGTTGAGCTACAACTTGGGGGATGGGTTCGAGCTCAGGCAATCTTAATGTTTACTATTTTTCTAGTTACATTAATAAGTTTGAGTCTACTCTCTGTTCCATATGCCCTGCCGTTGGCACTTCTTGCTGGATTTTTGGAAATTGTGCCGAATTTGGGTCCAACAATAGCAATGTTCCCAGCAGTGTTTGTTGCTTATATTACGTTTGGTCCAGTTATGGCAGGAATTGTTGTTCTCTTGTATATCGTTATCCAACAGCTGGAAAACAATATTTTAGTTCCAAAAGTTATGAAAGAAAATGCAAATGTAAATCCACTCGTTGGTATTACGAGTATTTTAATTGGTCTTAAAGTTGGAGGTGTTATTGGTGCGTTGCTCGCAATTCCGGTTTACATTTTGATAAGAACTATTTTTTCGAATTTTATTCAGCCCAGAATTAGGGATTAAGAATTAACCTCTTTACTTATATTGTTATAGGATATATACTATCTTTGGTTTAATGTTCTAGACAATGGCTTTTACCTTGTGTAAAAGAGGAAAGTCCGGACAGCTGAATAGAGGGTGCTTTGCGTAGCCGTAAGGCGAGCAAAGGGTAAGGAGGAAACTCCTTAGACAGTTAGAGCAACAGTGACGAATTGGGGTTGCGCCCAAGTGAAACGACCAAGCGTATGGGTACGAATTTAAAACTCGTGGCAATCCTCCCTGCTGCAACTGACGAATTTCACCGCAGAATGGATCTATCCCCTATTCCCTTGAGGAATCGGTGATACAGTCTCAGGCATAGATAGATCATTGTCAAATACAGAATTCGGCTTATTGAATGTTAACCACAATCAAAGAACGTCAGCTAAAATTGAGTCTGACGTTTTTTGTATTTAAGCCGTATAATGATAAAAAATAAGGAGTACGATATGTCAGCAAAACTTTATGAAACATTAGTATTTTTGAGCAATCAGGTTCTTACCGATTTAGTTATTTTTCTTCCAAAGTTGATCTTGGCGTTTTTGGTGTTAGTTATTGGTGCTGGTCTGGCCAGAACATTCAAAAAAGTGATCGTAAAAGTTATGGAATCATTGAGATTCTCAAAAGCTTTTCAAAAAACCCCAGTTGAACATTTCTTAACTGATGCAGAACTTGGAAACAGAGTTGAAGAAGTTATAGGCACAGTCCTGTACTGGCTAGTAATGTTAGTAGTCATTCATACAACCGTCAGTATTCTTGGTTTGACTTCTTTGACTGTTTTGATCGGTCGTATTCTTACTTATTTGCCAAGTCTTTTCTCTGCTTTAATAATCTTGTTCTTTGGACTCTTAATTGCTGGAATTGTAGAGAGTTTAGTCAAAGGTGCTATAAAAAGTGTTGATGGTAAGAGTTCTCGATTACTTGGCAAGATTTCTAGTTACGCAGTAATGGTTGTAACGGTATTAGCAGCTATCAGCGAACTTGGAATTGCAAGCGAGTTCATCTTCATCTTGTTTGTTGGATTTGTCATAACTTTCTCAATGGCTCTTGGCCTTGCATTTGGTTTAGGTGGCAAAGATGTAGTGAGTATGATGCTCACTGAATGGTACAAAAAGACCAAGTCAGAAGTTTCTAAAAAATAGTTGTTAGATTTATTGATTTTTTACATATCTACCTTTCTATATTGTAGTGCCTGAGTGATTTCTTGAACTGTTATGATTTTCTTTTGTTCTAAATCTGCTATTGTTTGGGCAACTTTGATTAACCTAAAGTATGTCCTGGTGGAAAATTGATACCTTTGATTTGCTTTTTTAAGTAAGTTGTCTGCCTGGGTTTCAAGTTGGCAGTATTTTCTAATCAACTTTGTGCTGAGTTGACTATTGGTGAGAATATTTTCGTTCTTATATCTTTTCGCTTGAATTTGTCTGGCTTGTATTACTCTCTCTCTAATAGTTTGAGATGTTTCGTTGAGTTGTAAATTTTCTTCGTTTATTTTTTTTGTTTCAACCGGTTGTACAAAAACTCGCAAATCAATTCTGTCTAAGATTGGTCCTGAAAGTTTCTTCTTATACTGTAAGTATTGATTTTGATTACAGATGCAGGTTTTAACTTGGCTGAACCTGTACCCGCAGGGGCATGGGTTACTTGCGGCAACCAAAATAAACTCACAGGGATACTTTGTTGTGCCGGAGACTCTGGAGATAGCAATGACTCCGTCTTCAAGAGGTTGCCGCAAAGATTCTAAGATATTTTTAGGAAACTCTGCTACCTCATCCATAAACAATACACCTCTATGTGCAAGTGAAATTTCTCCTGGAAGTATGTTTGTTCCTCCACCTACCATGGCGGGCCCAGAAATGGAGTGGTGTGGAGAACGAAATGGTCTTTGGATAAGTATACTACTTTCTAACAATCCCGCCACAGAATAAATACTGTTTACGCTCATTAGCTCGGTTTTTTCAAGTGGTGGCAGTATACTTACCAAAGCCTGTGCAAGCATGCTTTTACCAGTTCCTGGTGGGCCAGTGAGCAAGATGTTGTGACCGCCTGCGGCGGCAATTTCTAGTGCTCGTTTTGCTTCGTGTTGTTCATAGATATCTTCAAAACTATTTTTAGATGGTGCGGCAGTTTTTGTTAGCTCTGTATTTTTTTGTTTGATTGGTAGTTTTTCAATATTTTTTATCTGTAACAGTTCTCTAAGGTGTGTAATTGGATAGACATTGATATTTTCTAATAGTGAAACTTCATTTTCGTTTGTTTTTGGAATAACGATATTGGTAAATCCAGATTTTTTTGCATGAATCAGCAATGGTAGTATTCCACGCACCTTTTTAATACTCCCATCAAGTGAAAGCTCGCCCAAAAACATAGTATTTGAGAGTTCATACGGAATATTGCCATAAGCTTTCAAAAGTGCGACGACGATTGCAAGGTCAAAACTAGTCCCAGATTTTTTAATATCTGCAGGTGCTAGATTAATAATTGTCCGCTTTGATTTTGGAGTGATGCCACAATTAAGTAGTGCAGAAGTAACTCTTTCTTTTGCTTCAGAAATTGCTTGAGAAGCAAGTCCAATGATAATTAGTTGTGGTTTGCCTTTATTTAAATCAACTTCAACTGTAATAGTAGTTGGCTCAAGCCCAGTGACAAGCGCAGTAGTGGTATGTGCTAACATACTGCAAGTGTACTGGCAGATTCTTACAAAAAGTGTAACGTAAACTTACAAATACTATTCTGGTTTTTCTTCTGGGTTGTATTGAGTTTGATATCCAGGATTATTTTCTGGTCTGAGCTGATTTGGATATTCAATATCAGTCTTTACAGCGTGAGAAATTTCTTTGAAAAATTTAAAAACTTCATAAGGGTTTTCAATATGGCTCAGTGTATATGGTCTTTGTCTTGGACCATGTTTCGTAGACACAATAGTGCCTGCTGTAGAAACGAGAATACTTCCTGATTTTCTGCCAAATAAAATATCAAGAAAACCAACTGTCACGTCGGCGTTTGTTATTTTATCGAAGTCAACAATTTGAAAATCTCTACCAATAAGACCTTTTTGAAAGATAACTCTTTTATCGGTAACTACATAAAAAATGTGTTTATGGACTAGTGCAGTATAAGTTGGTGCACCAAATGCAAATAAAAAGAGTTAATAGAAAAAACGAGGTGGTTTTTTCATTTAAAAATGGGTCTTTCCTAGAATAGCGGATTTTCAGCGAGTATTTTTAACAAAATTTTGTAA
>CAZDWQ010000033.1:0-10073 GCA_964509285.1 uncultured Pseudomonadales bacterium | reverse complement strand
GGATAGATGAAGCCATTACAGGTTATCATACCGCTTTAACTTCACTAGCCCCTAATACAATAGCATTATGGGCACTGTTCAATAACAAGTAAGTAAAATTCTGTAAACATTTGTGGGTCCGCCGGGACTCGAACCCGGGACGCACAGCTTAAAAGGCTGTCGCTCTAACCGACTGAGCTACGAACCCTCACAATATGTTAACGAATCGGTATTATACCAAAGATCAGATCAAAAAAAAATACAGAAATAATTAGACTTGCAAAAACTCGAGTTTTTTAAGATACTATATATACGATATGTTGAATACAAATAAACTTCTGTATATTTTGCCCGATCTTGCCTATATTGCTGAGTTGCTTCCTGCAAAAAAAGAGTACACCTTTACTATTCAGTCATTCAGACAAATAAATGGTGAATTTATTGATGAAAACGAACTTATTCCAGCTAGTATCGAAAAACTTTTTACTAAATTAGAAAAAGAAGAATACCACCTGATCCTACCTGACTTTCTCTTTACAAATACTATTGTTAATGTCAAAGGTACTGCTGAAACAGCTGTTCTTGAGCATGTTAATAAAAAATTACTTCCAGAACTAGAACTCTCGAAAGATACCCACGAAATTCAAGTCACAGTTTTAACTAGCTTCAAAGGAAACTCTAAAGTTCAAATCTCCGCAATTGAAAAAAGCGTCCTAGCTCCACTGCGAGCAGCAGCTTCAAAATCTGAAACTACCATCACAGCTGTATCACCTTTAACCTGGGCTGTTAAAGCTATTATTTCCCTGGAGCCATCTATCAGTATTTTACAAATTGGTTCAGAACTCTATACAGCATTACATTATATTGGCGTTGATCAGACCAACAACTTCCCAATGGATAATCTTGAAGCAATTTCCGAGACAGTCAAAACCCTCAAAGGCTCTGAACCATCTGTACAATCTGTATATCTTGCTTCAAGCTCACTCATAGAGGAGGACATTAAAGAAAAACTTTCTGGAACTCTACCGATTCAACAGTTAGTTTCATTTAAAGAAGATTATTCAAAAATGCCTTCTTATATTAAGTTCATCATTGAGTTGACCATGAGAACTTTGTCTATTCCTGATTTCCCAGTCCCACAATTCAAAATTGGAAAAGCAAGTGAAGATGACTTATTGACTCTCTCAGCAGAACCATCAAAAAAAGTTGTTACTATCGATGACGATGAAGAAATAGAAGAAGACGAGCTTTCACAACCAACTAAAAAAGAAGAAACAGTAGAAACCCAATCAAGTAGTAAAACAATGGAACTTGCCCCTTCAGATTTGCCCGCACCAGCCATGGCGCCTGCAGTTGAGTCTGTCGAGTCTTTGGCAGTCGAAAATACAGAAAGTACTTCTATGACTAAAGAAACGAAAAAAACAAAACCAGTTGAGAATACAGAAGAAGCGGTAGAAACTAAAGAAGCAGAACTTCCTTCAATCCCTGAACTAGAAACTACTGAGACTGAAATAGACAAAACGGCTAGTGAAAGTGAAGTTGAAGAAAGTGAGTTAGATCAGAAACCAGTAGCTAAAAAAACAGAAATTGACTTGTCCCAATTTGCAAGTAAAGAAACTGACGAAGATAATGGTTTTGCAGTGGATACCCTACAAAAAGATAAAACAATTGAAATACCAATGAAAAATCTTGACAAACCTGAAAAAAAGGTTATAAAGAATTCATCGGGGGTAAATAATATGCTCAAAATGGTTTTTATTACTATTGCCGTATTTTTCATTACAATTGCAATCGGAGTAGGAGTCGGTCTTGGACTTTTAAAAATGTCAGAAAATAAAAATGCAGAAACCGCTCCAACAGTTGTCACAGAAACACCAACCCCAACACCTACTCCAAGTCCAACTCCAGAGATAGTTGAAATTGATACTGAAAAAATAAAAATTCTCATTGTCAATGCGACCACTAAAGCCGGGTATGCTGGTAAAGTAAAAGCTCTACTCGCGGATTCAAAAATCAAAAATATTGATGCTGGCAATGCAAAAGGCAAATACGAAACTGGAGAAGATGCAACAGATTTCTTAGTCATGAAGGAAGAAAACGCCGCATTACAACAATTACTTGAAGAGTCAACTGAGCTTACCTTTAAGTATTCTCAAGACACAAAAACAGAAGACCCAACTGGTAAATATGATGCCGTGATTGTTCTTGTCAAGTAAAGGATATCGAGTAATTTGTCACTTGCTCTAAAAATAAACCACGATATAATCCACTCTGTGGATATGCATTTGATGTGCATCAAGGTTATTGGTTCGATAATAAATTAGTATTTAAATAATAAAAGAAAACATAACATGCCAGCAACTGGACTTCATATTTCAATTTCAGCTGAAAAGCTATTCTCCGTAGGCAACCTAGTTATTACAAATTCAATGTTTACCAGTATGATTGTGAGCGCAATTCTAATTACATTTGCGTTTGCAGTTAATACACAACTTAAGAAAACCAACAAACCAACAGGGCTTCAAAACTTCGCAGAGTTCATTATTGAAGCACTACACTCACTGGTCCACGGCGTAACGGGTGACTTGAAAAAGACCCGTCTTTTTTTACCTTTTATAGCCTCATTCTTTCTTTGGATTCTTTTAAATAACTGGCTAGGTTTGGTTCCTGGAGTTGGTACAATCAGAATGATCGAAAAGCCTGAAGAAAAAGAAATAATTGAGGTTGCTCCTGAAACAGAAGCTGAGCATTCTGGATTGATTAAATCTGTACAAGCATCAGAGCCAGTTGTAGATGAACATGCAACTGCAGAAGAAACTAACACAGATACAACAGTAACTACTGAAGTTCAAGAAAAAACTGAACATGTAGAAACAACAACAGCTCATGGTCCAAAATACGTTCCTATCTTCAGACCTGGAACAGCTGATCTGAATACTACCTTAGCATTGGCTGTTCTTTCAATCGTTCTTACTCAAGTATTTGGAGTAAAGTATCTCAAGTTAGGTTACTTCAAAAAATACTTCAATTTTTCAAACCCACTCATGTTTTTTGTTGGAATACTTGAGTTAGTCTTAGAATTTGCAAAGATCATCTCATATGCATTCCGTTTGTTTGGTAATATTTTTGCTGGAGAAGTCTTGCTTGTTGTTATGGCATTCTTGCTTCCAGTAGTTGTGCCAATGCCATTTTATGGTCTTGAGCTTTTTGTGGGCTTCATTCAAGCATTAGTGTTTTCAATGCTCTCATTAGTATTCTTTAACATGGCAACTCAAAGCCATGATGCAGAACACTAAAGATTAGTAAAAAGTAGTAAGTAAAAAAATAATAATAATAGGAGAAATTTTTTATGACAACCGAATTCGCAGTCGCATTTGTTATGGGAATAGGTACAATTGGACCAGGTTTAGCAATTGGTATGCTCGTCTCAAAAGGCCTTGAGGCAATTGGTAGAAACCCAGAAGCTGCAAGTAAAATTCAAACCAACATGATTCTTGGTATCGCATTTGCAGAAGCTATCGCAATTTACGCTTTAGTTATTGCATTAATCTTGAAATTTGTTTAATAAGGATAAAAAACTATGGATATTCAACTACCACAAATACTGTTTCAAGTAATTAACTTTTCTGTAGTTATGGGTGCACTCACATTCTTACTGTACAAACCAGTTTTGAAAATGTTTGATGAAAGAAGTCAAAAAATTTCAGAGGGTCAAAAAGCAGCAGAAGCAGCACTCAAAGAAAAAGAGCAACTTGAACAAACAAGAAAAAAGATGGAAAGTGACCTCAGAAAGGAAAGAGCATCTATTTTAAAAGAAGCTAGTGAAGAATCAAAAGCACAGGTGCAAGAGATTATCGCTACCGCAAAAAAAGAAGCGAAAGAAGAAAAGGCAAAATTATTGCAAGCTTGGGAAAAAGAGAAAACAACTCTCATGAAAGAAGCAAAACAAGATATGGCATCTGCCGTTATCGCTGTCTCTGCTAAAGTCATTGGAGAATCTCTTGATTCTAAAGTTCAACTAAAATTGATTGATACAGAATTAGATTCAATCTTAAAAAGTTTGTAAAATATGAAATCAACATTAAAAGTTACTGTTACATCAGCTGTTGAATTAACTGAAAAACAAGTTAAAAAAATTGTTGATGCAGTAGAAAAAAAATATTCAGAAAATAAAGTAGAGTTAAAACAAGTGGTTAACCCTTCTGTGATTGCTGGTGTTAAATTAACAATCGGATCACAAGAGATTGATGCTACTGCATCAACCAAACTTGCAAAACTCCACCAAGAATTAAAAGAAAACTTGTAATACGAAGTGAAGCAATGAAAAAAAATCCAAAACAAAATCTTAATCTTTCAATCGCTGATATCATCAACAAATCAACAGTTTCTACCAAAAAACAAACTGTTGGTACCGTTGTTGCATATGGTGATGGAGTTGTAAAAGTTACCGGCCTTGATGATATTCAATCGGGAGAATTAGTTGACCTTGGCAATAACCAATTTGGTCTCGCACTTAATCTAGAGAAAGAAGAAACAGGTATTGTTGTTTTGGGTGATGCAGCACACTTAAAAGCTGGTGCTAGCGTCAAAAAAACCGGAAGTATTCTCTCTATTGGTGTTGGTGATGATATTCTTGGCAGAACTGTTGATATTTTAGGTAGACCACTCGATGGTGGTTCTCCTATCACCGTTCAAAAAACCATGCTTCTTGAAAAAAAAGCTCCAGGGATTATGCCTCGCCAGTCAGTTACCGTTCCTATGCACACTGGACTCAAAGCAGTTGATGCTTTAGTTCCAATTGGAAGAGGACAACGCGAACTTATTATTGGTGACAGATCTACTGGTAAAACAGCCGTCGCACTTGGCACAATTCTGAACCAAAAAGGTGAAGATTTAATTTGTGTATACGTCTGTATTGGTCAAAAGAGATCTTCACTTGCACAAACTATTGAAATCTTAACCAAAAATGGCGCCATGGATTATACCGTTGTTGTCGCAGCAACTGCATCAGTCTCAGCAGCAGAGCAATTTTTAGCTCCATATTCTGGACAATCAATCGCTGAATATTTCCTTGATAAAGGCAAAGACGTCTTAATCATTTTTGATGACTTAACCAAACACGCACAAGCATATCGTGAAATTTCACTCTTGCTCAAACGCCCATCTGGTCGTGAGGCATATCCTGGTGACGTTTTCTATTTGCACTCAAGATTACTTGAAAGAGCATGTAGATTAAACAAGGATAATGGCGGTGGCTCAATTACTGCACTTCCTATTATTGAAACACAAAATAATGACGTGTCTGCATTTATTCCTACTAACGTCATTTCTATTACTGATGGTCAAATTTACCTTGAATCAGATTTGTTTAACGCAGGTATGAAGCCAGCTATTAACGTTGGTCTCTCAGTTTCTCGTGTCGGTGGCGCGGCTCAAGTTAAAGCAACCAAACAAGTTGCAGGTACTATGAAACTTGACCTCGCTCAATTCAGAGAACTCCAGGCATTTGCACAATTCAGTTCTGATCTTGATGATAAAACTAAAGCTCAACTTGATAGAGGAGAAAGAGTCAATGCAATCCTCAAACAAGGCTGGGACAAGCCACTCAAAATGGAAGAACAAGTCGTTGTTATCTATGCAGCTGTCAAAGGCTACTTAGATACCATTCCTGTTGAAAGCATCCAAGACTGGGAAAGTAGTTACTTAGAAACCATCAAGGCTTCATACCCACATATTCTTGAAAGTGTTATTACAGAACAAAAATTAGTTGAAGAAACAGAAAAAAAACTAGTTGAAGCTATTACAACTTTTAATAGTATGTACGCGGGAAACTAGTAACCATTCATGTCAAGCGCACGACAAATAAAACAAAGAATCAAGACTTCTCAAAATATCTCTAAGATTACAAAAGCAATGGAGATGGTTTCTGCAAGTAAAATGCGTCGTGCTCAAGCACAAGCCCTTGCAACTAGACCATACACCAGAGCACTGCAAGAGTCCTTACAACGTTTGGCAAGTGAAGTAAAAACTGACATTCATCCATTTCTCAGTTCTCATGAAAAAGGCATTGATGTAGCAGTAATTATTTCTACTGATAAAGGTTTATGTGGTGGACTTAACCAAAACTTATTTAAAGAAGCAGTTGCATGGCAAAAGACCCACGAAAACTCAAAACTTGTGGTTGTAGGTAGAAAAGCTGTCGCTTTTGCAAGAATCTACGGACTTGATGCGCACGCACAATTCACCGACTTACCTGACACTATTAAAGCCTCTGATACTATTGCCGTTACAACTTTAGTCTCACAAGCCTTTTTAAATCAAGAATTCAAAACTGTGAGCATCATTTACATGGACTTCATCAGTACTTTGGTGCAAAAAGTCAAAACAACTCAGATTTTGCCACTACCAAAAGAAGTTCATGACGTTTTACAAGATACTGATGCTCCAACAAGACAAACCACTGAATATATTTTTGAACCAAGTCCAGCAGAAATTTTAGGAGATTTGCTCAATTACTACTTAGAAAACACCATGTATCAATCTTTTCTAGAAGCAAAAGCAAGCGAACATTCTGCTCGTATGGTAGCAATGAAAAACGCAAGTGAGAATGCTGGAGAACTCAGACAAGAACTACAACTCTCATTTAACAAATCAAGACAAGCTGCAATTACTAATGAATTAATAGATATCACAACCGCAATATTAGCGCAAAAAGGAAAGTAAATATGAAAAATACAGGAAAAGTTACCCAAATTATCGGTCCAGTCGTCGACATTACCTTTGAAACTGAGTTGCCAGCTATTTACACAGCATTAACAATCGAGAGAGAAGGCCAAGAAACTTTATATTTAGAAGTTGAGCAACAACTTTCTGATACTGAAGTTCGTTGTATTGCTCTTGATATTACTGACGGTTTAAGAAGAGGTGCAGTTGCAGTTGATACTGGTAAACCTATTACTGTCCCAGTTGGAGAAGAAACTCTTGGTAGAGTTTTCAATGTCCTTGGACAAACCATTGATCAAAAAGAAGCACTCAAAGTTACAAAAACCTCCCCAATTCACAAAGCATCCCCAGCACTTGTTGATTTGCAAACAAATCCAACAATGCTTGAAACAGGTATTAAAGTTATTGACCTTATCGCACCTTTTTCAAAAGGTGGAAAAGTCGGTGCATTCGGTGGTGCTGGTGTGGGAAAAACAGTTATTATTCAAGAACTAATTCGTAACATTGCAGAAGAACACCAAGGCCACTCAGTTTTTGCTGGTGTTGGAGAACGTACCCGTGAAGGTAATGACTTGTACTACGAAATGAAAGATTCCGGTGTTCTTGCCAGTACTGTTATGTGTTTCGGACAAATGAATGAACCACCAGGTAACCGTTTACGTGTCGCTTTAACCGCTTTAACAATGGCTGAATACTTCCGTGACGAGAAAAAAGAAGACGTGTTGCTCTTTATCGACAACATTTTCCGTTTCTCACAAGCTGGTGCAGAAGTTTCTGCACTTTTGGGTCGTATTCCTTCAGCAGTGGGTTATCAACCAAACTTAGCTACTGAAATGGCTGCTTTGCAAGAAAGAATCGTTTCCACAAAAGACGGATCTATCACTTCTATTCAAGCAATTTACGTTCCTGCAGACGACTATTCAGATCCAGCACCTGCAACAACCTTTGCACATATTGACTCTACAATTTCACTCGATCGTAAGCTTTCTGAACAAGGTATTTACCCAGCAGTTGATCCTTTGACCTCATACTCAAAGATTCTAGAACCAGCTATCGTTGGTGATGATCACTACAATACTGCTCGTGCTGTCCAAAAAGTTCTCCAAAGATACAAAGAATTACAAGATATTATCGCAATTCTTGGTATTGATGAATTGAGTGAAGAAGACAAAAAAGTCGTTGCTCGTGCAAGACGTGTTCAAAAATTCTTATCACAACCATTCTTTGTTGCTGAACAGTTTACTTCCATCAAAGGTGCATATGTTACCATTGACGAAACAATCAGAGGCTTTAAAGAAATTCTAGAAGGCAAACATGATCACCTTCCAGAGCAAGCTTTCTACTTAGTTGGAACAATTGACGACGCAGTTAAAAAAGCAGAAACGCTATAATTAGGTACTAGATTATGAAACAAATTTTGTTGACTGTTGTCTCACAAGAAAAACAGTTACTCAAAACACAAGTCGAACAAATCACAGCTCCAACCGCTATGGGAGAAATTACTGTATTACCTGAACATATTGGGTTATTCAGTAAGCTTCAAACCGGTGAACTTCGCTATTTAGTTGATGGTGCTGAAGAATCAATGGTTATCTCCGATGGATTTATCACTGCTTCACCAGATAGTACTGTTACTATTATGGTAGATACTGCTAAATTTGCTCGAGATATCTCAGTACAAAAAGCAGAAGAAGCTGTCAAAGCTGCAAGTGAAGCTATTAAAGCATCACCAGAAGATAGAAGAGAACTACTCATGGCTGAAGCTTCACTTAAACGTGCCTTACTTGAAATCAGAATTGCACAAAGAAGTAAAAAATCAGCTATTTAATTCTTGACCACTAACCAGCTTTTCTTGAAAACTCACAAACCTAAAACTGTTTCCACAAAATCTGGTTCGTCACTTCATGGTGATAAATTACCTCAGAGGTCTTCACGCGAGTACCGAGCTCTTTTGGGCTGCGGTCAGCTGCAAGTTGTTTCCAAGCTGCAAACTTAGTTTGTGCACCTTCACCTAAGATCTCACCAATAAATGAACTCCCTTTAAACAACCTAAGTGCTTCATAAATTGTCCCCGGTAAAAAACGCACTCTTGGACGTTTATCTACTGCAGGAGTTAATTCTGTACCAGAAAAAGTAGTCTTAAGCACTGCGTACATTGCCAAATATGGATTTGCATCTGGCGCAACAGAACGAACTTCAATTCTAGTAGTATCTTCGTTACCAACTGGCAAACGAATCATCGAGCCACGATCAGTAGGAGAAACTTTAATTTGATTTGGTGCCTCAAAATTAGGATCCAATCTACGATACGCATTCACACTCGAATTAAAAATAAGACATAACTCAGGAGCATGATTTAAAAGCCTGTTAATGCTACTCCATGCTTGAGGAGAAAGTGAATACTCACCTTTTTTAGAATAGAAAAGATTCTTCCCATTTTTCGCGAGAGAAAAATTAATATGCATTCCATTTCCGTTAATCCCAGCCAACGGCTTCGGCAAAAATGAAGCAGTCATTCCTCGTTGTGCAGCAACTTGCCTACAAACTAGTTTATATAACTGAATTTGATCTGCAATTTCCAATACATTTCCATATCGAAAATTAAGTTCAAACTGAGAGGGAGCAACTTCAGGATGATCTTTCTCGTTCTCAAACCCAAGCGCACGCTGAGCTTCTGCGGCAACATCAATAAATAAACGCAACGCGTCATTTGGTAAAGATTGATAATATCCTCCCGTGGAAATCAGCTCAAACCCAACTTTTTCATCAAAGCTACGTTCCGCATCTACACCGGCTAAAAGAAATCCTTCAACTTCAGGAGCAGCAAAAGCTTCAATCTTTTCCTTTTTATATAATTCAGTAACAAAATCTTTGAGTAAACCTCTGAAGTCAGTAACATACTGCTTATGTTCTCTATCAGCAATACTTGCAAACATCAAAACCTTACCTGGACCAAAGACATCAGCAGGAAGCCAGCGAAGTGACGACCAATCTGGCACTAACCGCAAATCACTTTCTGCGAGTTCTGTAAAACCCCTCACAGAAGACCCATCAAAAGTCAAATTATCAGCGCCTTGCAAAAAATGTTGTTTATCGTAATCAAGCATGTGAAAACGACCCTCAATATTACTAAAACAAAGGGTAACTGCTTTTATTCCTGTTTCTTTCTTTAAGTATGCACGATATTCTTTTTCAAATTCGCTTTGGCTTGTTTGCTTAGCTCGATTCTTTTTTGCGGAGAGATTTTTAACTTCAAGCTCTGAGTAGGACAGTTGAGAAAAAGAACGGAGAGAATCATTCATAGCATTCCTTATAACATAAATACTTATATTTTTATATTAAAATACATTATTTTTAATATAAATTCTATT
>CAZDWQ010000032.1:0-10476 GCA_964509285.1 uncultured Pseudomonadales bacterium | reverse complement strand
CCAAAATGAACTACAAAAAATTCACAATTAGCAGTCTCCAGGTTAAATTGCTACTAGCAGTCTAATTAATTGTTTGCTAAAATTGGAAGTTGAAATGGTACGTAATCTGTTTGCGCAAGCGCAGTGCAGCAAGAATTACACGACCAAAAATAAGTAACAAATCAAATTTAGAAAAAGGAGAAGACTATGTCTAATTCAAACTCTACCGGTAAAATTATTGGTATCGACTTAGGTACCACAAACTCTGCAGTCGCAGTTATGGAAGGTGGTACTGCCAAAGTTATTCCAACAGCAGAAGGCAGAAATACATTTCCTTCTATCGTTGCCTTCAAAGGTTCGGATGTTTCTGTTGGGGATGTTGCCAAACGCCAAATGGTTTTAAATTCAAAAAAAACTGTGAACTCTGTCAAACGCTTTATGGGTGGGAAACTCAAAGCAGCAGGAGTTCAAAATGCTATTAAACACGTTGCCTACGAAGTCAAAGAAGGCAAAGATGGTATGGCTGTCGTTAAAATCGACAACAAAGAATATACTCCACAAGAAATTTCTGCAAAGATTTTGGCAAAAGCAAAAGCTGATGCAGAAAGCTATTTAGGAACCAAAGTTACTAGAGCTGTTATCACAGTTCCTGCATATTTTGATGATGCGCAAAGACAAGCAACCAAACAAGCAGGTGAAATCGCAGGTTTAACAGTTGAACGTATTGTCAATGAGCCGACCGCAGCAGCACTTGCCTATGGTTTAGATAAAAAAGGCAGCAGCACTATTGCAGTCTATGACCTTGGTGGTGGTACGTTTGATATTTCTATTCTAGAAATTGGTGATGGAGTGTTTGAAGTCAAATCAACAAATGGAGACACATTCCTTGGTGGTGATGATTTTGATAGTCAAATTATTGAATGGATCATTGCTGAGTTTAAAAAAGAGACAGGCAAAGATCTTGCAAAGGATCCACAAGCTTTGCAACGCGTTAAAGATAGTGCTGAGAAAGCAAAAATTGAGCTTTCAAGTGCTGCTTCAACCGAGATTAACCAGCCATTTATTACTCAAGGTGATGATGGACAGCCATTGCATTTAACGATGACTCTCACTCGTGCAAAACTCGAAGAAATCGTTGATGACTTAATCAAAAAAACCTTCAAACCAGTAGAAAAAGCACTCAAAGATGCGGGCGTTTCTGCAAAAGATATTGACGAAGTCGTTTTGGTTGGTGGTCAAACACGTATGCCAAAAGTGGTTTCAGAAGTTGAAAAATTCTTTGGCAAAAAGCCTCACCAAGGTGTCAATCCAGATGAAGTTGTGGCCGTTGGAGCTGCAATTCAAGCTGGTGTGATTGGTGGAGACGTTACCGATGTTGTGTTACTAGACGTGACCCCATTAACTCTTGGTCTTGAAACGTTGGGTGGAATTAGAACTCCATTAATTGAGAGAAATACAACTATTCCAACTAGTAAGTCACAAGTATTCTCAACTGCCGCAGATAACCAAACTCAAGTTGAAATCAACGTATTGCAAGGTGAACGTGAGATGGCTGCTGACAACAAATCACTTGGTAGATTTATTCTCGATGGAATTCCACCAGCACGAAGAGGTATGCCACAGGTTGAAGTCACTTTTGACATTGACTCAAACGGTATTTTGCACGTAACTGCAAAAGAAAAAAATACTGGCAAAGAGCAGAAGATTAGTATTCAAAACTCAACCAACCTTTCTGATGAAGAAGTTGAAAAAATGAAAGCAGACGCAGAAGCTCATGCTGAAGAAGACAAGAAGAAGAAAGAGCTGATTGAGGCTAAAAATCATGCAAACTCTGTTGCCTTCGAGATTGAAAAACAACTGGAAGAGTATGGCGACAAACTTGAAGCAAAAGACAAAGAAGAAATTGCAGAAAATGCAAAGAAACTCAAAGAGTTGGCTGCAAAAGATGATGTCACCAAAGAAGAGTTAGACAAAGCAACTGATGAGATGTTTAAGTCTGCTCAAAAAATTGGCGAGGCAATGCAAAAAGCTCAAGCACAACCAGGCGCAGGGGCTCAAGGTGAGGCTGGCCCAGAAGCAGGCTCAACAGATTCTGGTGCAAAATCTGAAACCAAAACTGGTAAAGATGGTGCAGAAGAAGGCGAAGTGGTAAACGAGTAAGTACTTTTATTTCTGAGTATGCAACAAATGAGGCAGGCGTAAATTGCCTGCCTCATTTAGATAAAAAAAGATAAAATAGAGATCTATGGCAACCAAACGAGACTATTACGAAATTTTAGGGGTAAAAAAAGGAGCTGAAAAAGCTGAAATCAAATCAGCGTATCGTAAGGCTGCTTTAAAGTGGCATCCAGACAAAAATCAAAACAATAAGGCTGAAGCTGAAACTAAGTTTAAAGAAATCAACGAGGCCTACCAAGTTCTTTCAGACGATCAAAAACGTAAAACTTACGATCAGTTTGGACACGCTGCATTTGATCCTTCAAGTGGAATGGGTGGGAATCCATTTGCGGGAGGGTTCAAACAAGGTGGCCCATTTACGTATACATACAGTTCTGGTGGCGCAAATCCATTTGAAAACGCAGATTTTGGTGACCCATTTGATATTTTTGAACAATTTTTTGGTGGCGGGTTTTCTCGCCAACAAGCCCATCCCCGATACTCTTTGACTGTTGATTTTCTAGAAGCTATTCATGGGGTAACCAAAGAAGTTGAGATTGAGGGTAAACGACATAAAATTAAAGTTCCAGCTGGTGCAAATGATGGTACCAGAATTAGATTTACTGATTTTGATGTTTCAATTAACGTAGGAACTCACAAACGCTATAAACGTGAAGGATATGATTTATTTGTTGATGAACAGATTCCAGTTTCTTTAGCCTTATTGGGCGGCACTTTAGAGGTTGAGACAATCGATCAAACCTTGAAGTTAAAAATTCGCCCAGGTACTGCCTCAAATACCATGGTGCGTTTACGTGGTGAAGGTGTGCAACATGTGCAGGGTCATGGAAAAGGTGATTTGTACGTTCGTTTTATTGTGGATATTCCAGAAAAACTAAATAAACAGCAAAAGAAGGCTGTGGAAGAGTTACGAAAAGCTGGATTATAAAAAAGGTTATAAGGAAGAATATGAAAAGCAAATTTTTACTGGTGACAACGGTAGCAATAAGTGTTTTGCTTTTATTTACAGCCTTTAGCTTGCTTTCTAGTAAATCCGTAAAGAAGATTCAGGCGCCTGTAACAGATGAAGCCGCAAACAAAGTTGCTGATTCGGCAGACATTCAACAAACTGAGTTTGAGTTCAGTGCCACTCAAAGTGGACAAGTTGCTTTAGAATTACTTGAGGCAAATGTAATACTTGAAACACAAGATTTCGGCGATGCTGGAAAATTTGTAACAAGCATCAATGGATTAGCTGGAAATAACCAAAACTACTGGGCGTTTTATTTAAATGGTAAATACGCAGAACAAGGGGTGAGCCAAACAATATTGACAGAAGGTGATAGTATAAAATTTGTATATGAAGCAATTACTGCAAACTAACATACTCAGACAAACTCTGACAGCGGGGTTGGTATTTATATCTCGTTTGGATATTTTGCCAGCAAACGTTAGTCCGCTTGGTAGTTTTGGGTTTTTTGGAAATCCAATTTTATTTACTGCATCAATCGTTGCTTTTGATCTACTAGTTAAAGGTATTTATCCAGGATTTTGGTTAACGTATATCGGTTTTGCTTGTTATGCAATATTGGGAAAAGTATCGAAAAACAGCTTGAAGCGACAGCTCGTTTTACTTCCATTTGCTTCATTCTTATTTTTTTTGATTTCTAACTTAGGTGTGTGGTGGTATTGGTATGATCACACTTTGGCAGATTTACTGTTGTGTTACACCCTAGCGATTCCTTTTTACTCAAGAACTTTGCTAAGTGACTTACTCTTTGGGTATTCCTACATTGTTTTAAAAAACTTCAATTGGATCAAAAAAACGCTTTTTTCAGTAGTTGAGTGTAGGTTTGGTAGAGTAGCCTAGCCTAACTATTGCTTATTTCACCAACTGTGACATTTTTATTTTAATTTCTTTCACAAAGTATATCAAACTATTGCAATGTGTAACAAATATGCTATGATGCGTCAGTATAAGAAAGGTTATATGAAACAAGACACTGTTGAGAATCCTTTACTACATTTAAGAAGACCAGATCTTCCTGGCAGATTCAATGAAGCTACTATGCTTTTAGAGCAGAAAGAACGTTTGCGCGCAATTGATAGCGGGCTTGTTGTCCCGCCTTACGAGGTAATTATTCATCCTGCAGCAGCCTGCAACCTTGGTTGTGAGTGGTGTATTGGTGCAAGAATCATGGATAAAAGTATTGTTGTTGACACTAGTCAAAGACTAAAAGGTACGATGACAGTTCCAAAGAACATGGAAAAAGTTATCAGAGATTTAGTTGAATACGAGAGACACGGTTTTAAGATCAAAAATATTTCATTTTCTGGTATCACCGGAGAACCAATGATTGCTAAAAAAGCGTTTATGGGTGCGGTTGATATTTTGAAAGCACATGGAGTTAGAGTCGGTATTTTTAGTAATTCTTCTCTTATTGATGATGATTTAATTCAAACACTTTTGAAAATTGACTATATTAATATCAGTCTAGATGCTGCAAAAGCTGAGACATATGCTCGTTTAAAATATGGTGGTTTGCCTAAAGGTGAAGCTATATTTAATCAAATAATCGCAAATATTGGGAAGCTTGTGAAAGCAAGAAATGAGTCAGGAAGCCAATTAGCAATCAATGCCTCAGTCATTTTACACCCAGATAACTACACCGAAATCTATGAAGCGGCACGTATGCTCAAAGAATTAGGCGTTGACACACTTCGTATGAAACAAGACATTTCTGGAAGAAGAATATTAACCCATGACCAGTTGAGAGAAGCAAATGTATTAGTTCAACAAACCCAAGCTTTACAAGGTGATGGATTTAATTTCTTGCAGGTTCACCCAATCAGTAGACCACCGGTTATGGAAAGAACTTTCAAGAAGTGTAGAATTACAGAACTTTGGGGTGCAATTGGTTCTGATGGTAATGTATATCCTTGTAACTACACAGCACTTGCCGGCGTTGTTCCTTATGGCAATGCCATTGAACAACCTTTCTCAGAGATTTGGGAAGGAGATACAAGAATGCAGAGGAGAGAAAAATTGCCAGAAGGTTGTCCTCCTATGTGTGATCCATTTAAGACAAGAGCAAACATAGTATTAGAGGCAGTTGCATTGTCTAGAGAACTACATGGTGATGAGGCAACTGACGCATTTATTGAAGAGCTAGCTACCGGAAGTATAATGAAATAGTTTATGAGGGCACCATATCAGGTTCTTGTATTCCCATACTTTGTCTCGTCTCAGAATAAAATAACATTCTGTATTTTCAAGCGCTCTGATTTATCTGTTTGGCAAGGTATCTCTGGAGGTGGCGAAGATATTGAAACACCACTGGACGCTGCGAAAAGAGAAGTTAGAGAAGAGGCAGGGATAATTGTTACTGAAAAAAGTTTCGTACCGTTAAAATCGATTTGTAATATTCCAGTCACTGCTATTGGTGGCGCAATATGGGGGAAAGATATTTCTGAAGTTCCTGAGTATCCACTTGGTCTGGAAGTTCAAGATCAGGACATTCAACTAAGTACTGAACATACTGAGTATAAATGGTTATCCTACTCTGAAGCACTCAAAAAACTTGAGTGGCAAAGTAACAAAATTGCTCTCACTGAATTAAATGAGCGAATTTTGAAAAATACACAACAAAAAAGAAAATAAAATGAAAATACCTAGAGGAGATGAAGAACTTATACGATTTGGCGAGCCTCCGATGGGAGGTATGTATGGTGTCGCAGAAGTAGCAATTTTGAACGAAGTTCTTCGTGCATCGATGGAACCAGCTGTAGGTTTTCGAGCAGAAAAAGAGACGTTAGCATTTGAAGAACAGTTTACTCAATTATGCCAGATGGAACATGCCATTGCTTTTAATGGCGCAGGAGGTGCCCTTGATTTGCTTTTAAAGTACTTGGATATTCAAGAGGGCGACGAAGTAGTCTCTTGTTCAATTAATTTTATGGGTACACATTTGGCAATAATTGGTAGTGGAGCTAATTTAGTACTTTGTGAACCAGACCCAAATACACTTAATCTGAGCCCAGAAGATCTCAAGAAGCGCCTTACGCCAAAAACAAAAGCAATAGTGGTTACTTACATGAATGGTTTAGCTGCAGATATGGACGAGATTAATAGAGTAATTGCAGATTTTTACCCTGGTGAGAATAAACCAAAAGTAATTGTCGATGCAGCAAGGTCTTTGGGTACAACATTTAAGGGCAAACATATCGGGAGAGAAGCATGGGCAACCTTTTTTAGTTTTCAATCAAAGAAAATGATTACGACTTTAGGAGAAGGTGGCATGGTGGTTACTAATGACTCAGACCTAGATACAATTCTGAGGCAGTATCGATCATTTGGAAAAAACGAAGGTTGGGGTAGTAACTATAAGATGACAAAGCTGCAGGCGGCAGTTGGAAGTGTGCAACTTGGAAAATTGCCAGAATTAGTAAGGTTAAGAAGAGAGCTTGCGCAAGCAAGAAATGTTGCCTTTTCAAAGATTGAAGGTTTGCAAATTCAAAAGGATACTTCATATAGTGAAAGTTCCTATTATTTATACACGTTAATTCTTCCAGAATTTTTTACCAAAGAAATGCGTGATGCTCTCAGACAACTATTAGAGGGTGAATATGGTATTGGTACAGTAGTTGGTAATGCGCCAACATACAAGTCAAATAAATTGATAGAAAGATCTGTACGCGGTCAGGAATTACCAATCGCTGAATCATTAGGAGAGAGAATTATTTGTTTACCAATTCATCCTTCACTTACACCAGAGACGAACCAATATATTATTGATTCGTTTTTAGAAGCCTATGCAACCTGTCAAAGAGCAGTTGAACTTTAAACCAGCTGATGTTTTGAGTTGTTACTTTTTAGATGTTCAAGCACTGAACATTCTAAAAGTATTTCAAGATGATGTTGTTCTGGTTGAGCTTGGTGGCAGAAGGTATGTTGTAAAAAGGTACCCACAAAATTTCTCATCTGAGAGACATTTATTTACCACAAAGTTACAGAATAAGATCAACCAAGGATTGGGCATTAAACCAGATGTAGTCTCTACACTTGATGGTACATTATGCGTACAGATTGGTGGTTATAGTTATGACGTAACAGAGTTTGTAGAAAATGTTTCTTTTGCTAATGATGAAGTTTTAGATTTAGGAAACTTTTTTTATTCTATTGGGTCATTTGTAGGTGCACTTCATACAGAACTTTCACAATTTAACGATTCTGGCGATGCTGTCATGAATGCCTTACTACATATCCATGAACCGAATTCTCCACATCTTCAAGGACTGCTACATGAATATGAAACAGAGGGTGTAACTCCCAAGTGGATCCAAGTTTTGAAAAATAAAATTCTATTGTCTCGTCAATATGTTACTGCAGCGCATTCACTTACAGATTTACCGCAAAATATTGTTCATGGTGATATATATATGAATAACATTCTATTTGGTGAGGATCAAAAAGTTATTGGTCTCATTGACTTTGCTCATGCTGGGAAATTTGTTACATGTTATGAAGTTTTTCGGTCATTTATTCAGATAAATAAATTTCTTAATGGTGCTTCTATTAATCCTGAACACTTAGTCAATTTTCTCAAAGGGTATCTGAGCATAGGGAGTTTAGAAGAAATCGAGTTGAAACAGATGTTGGATTTATATTTGTACACTCAAGCTTCTGATACTTCGTTCTTAGATATTGCAACAATAAAAAGTGGCGGAGCAAAAGCTGAGTATGCCTATTTCAGATTTCAAAGTTTGATGGAGTTGCATAAAAGTAGAGATCTATTAAACACAACGGTTTTAAGTGTAAACAAAAAATCAGGAAGAAGAGTGCAAAAATGACACACAATAGTGAACACTTAGGACTACCACTAACAGAAATCGAACGGCATACAAGTGTTTTTATGTTTGACTCAGTTACTGTGACACTTCAGTCAAGTGATAGAGATACGATTGCTTTTTGTAATAGTTATTTTCATTCTTATGCAAACTATGCGAATGCTGAAGGTAAAGATAGTTGGACAATTACTGACACAGTTGATGAATCTGTGTTAACTTCCACTTGGAATGTAGACCACGGACAGAAAACGATTATGATTGCGAGGAGCTCTAGTGATGCTAGAGTAGTGATGCGAATAATCAGAAGTTTAATGATGTACAAGGATGTTGCTGATAACAAGGTGCTTTTTAAGGGTGCGGCTTTTGTTAATAAGAACGGAAAAGGCATAGTACTGATGGGTGATGAACAAGCGGGAAAAACTTCGATCATTCTTGACTATATGCTCAAAAGAAATTCAAAAGCAAGGTTTGTAACAAACTCTCATGTTTCTCTTGGTTTGAAAGGTGAACAACCATACGCATTTGGATATCCTATGGCTGTGGGAGTAAGAACTACGGTGCTTGAAGCAATGAAAGAAAGAGGAAGTGCTCATGTTGCTCCTTTGCTCGACGACTTAAATGGGAGCAGTGCAGCGGGTGAAGATGGTCGTTATTATCTAGATCCGAAAGATTTAGAAAAGTACTTCCACAGGCAAATAGCTGGACATACTTCAGCAGATGCAATTATTTTGGTGGAAAGTATTCCAGCTGAGCAAAATTCGACACTGAGGTTAGTTTCAACAGCAGAAGTAATAGAATTTTTTAAAGAGTATTTTTTGAAATACCACAATCATGATGCCGTTGGTTGGTATAACATACTTGGGGTTCAAGCAGTCGATCAGCGAGACTTAATTGCTAACATTTTGAGTAGGTGTCAAATTTATGTTTTGTCGTACAGTATCGGAAATCCTCAGGAGACGATGCGATTAATTAATAGTATTTAAAATATGAAAAAAGAGAATTTACAATGGTTACAGGGGCCGGTTACTCATTTACATTTGAGATTTCCTGGTGAAGTAGATGGTACAGATCCAGCTGAAGTTCGTCAGTTTACGCATCTGACCGCTTTACAGTATTTGCGGTTGTTATCGGGTGAATCAAGAATGAGGGTTACAGATACTAATCATGCTTTGCTTACATTTGATGATTTAGATAATTTGCACCGTCCAGAAAATGAAGAAAAAGAAGCATGGATTCGTAATCAAGTGGAAATTGCCTCTAAGACAACGTTACAAAGGATAGCAGAGGTAAAAAAAGCAAATGATCCGAATGTTATTGTCGGAATAGAGGCAGATATTATTGATGACTTAGGAAACCTTAGTTTAAACGAAGAGTGTTTAAGTAAAATTGAGTACGTGATTGCCTCTTTTCATAGTTTTATATGGAGGATATTTACTGAAGAAAAAAGATTTACAGCACAGTATTTAATCGGTTTATACATGGCGACTTTAGATAATCCATACGTGAGTGTTCTAGGTCATCCGACTAGATCTTCATCTAAAATGATTGATCAAATACAAGCAGACGATTATCGACCATTGATCAAAAAAATGCATGAAAAAGGTGTAGCCTTTGAAGTAAATATTTTACATGATTTGTCTAGTCCTGAAGAAGAATTGACAAGAGAAGTTGTCAAACTATGTGTTCTTTACCAGACACCTTTGGCAGTGAGTCTTGATTTTCATCACTTAAGAGAAGTTGATTTTTTGAAAGGTCTCTCTATTGATAACGAAGTATCAGAAGCTGATCTAGAACTTTTCCTTCAAAAGAATGGCAGTGTTCATTTCAGAATGTTTAGAAGACTTATTAAAAACATCACAATATTGAAACAATTAGGTGTAAAAAAAGAGCTTGTTGTGAATAGTAGTAATGAGAACTTTAACCAGTGGCAGCAGAGACGTAAAGAGCTAGCCTCTACGCTCGGGGTGTCGGGGTGATAGATAACCAGAAACAGTTAAGAGTAGTTCTCTGTGGCCTGCAACAAAAGGTACTGCTTGACACTCTCTTGGTGATAAGAATCGTATTTCTTGACCTTCAAAACAACCAATTGTTTGTTTTTCGTCATATAGCGCCCAAAAGTATGTGTTCTCGATAGTGACTCCATCTCTACCAGGCATGCATTCTCTGTATAAAAATTGTAAATTATTAGGATCAACGATATATCCTGTTTCTTCAAAAAGTTCCCTAGCTCCAGCATGTTGAATTGAGATGTCGATCTCTGGTTCCATTCCTCCACCGCAAATTGCCCAGGTATCTGGATTAGCTATTGCTGGGTTTTTGTCTCTTAGCTGAGCTAACACAGACCCATCTCGTCTGAGTAGTATAATTCCAGCACTTTTGATCATTTTAGACATATATATAAGATATATTATATTACAAAAAACAAGAAATGCTTTAAGACCTCAATTCGCAGTTGAAGTGCACCACTTTTGTAATTTAGTACTTTGTAATTGA
>CAZDWQ010000031.1:3117-10527 GCA_964509285.1 uncultured Pseudomonadales bacterium | reverse complement strand
TACCAATCAATGAAAATTAACTAAAAAACCACCTCGTTTTTTCTATTAACTCTTAGATTTCGTTTTATCGTAACACGTTCAGGCGCTCGCGCCAAAAATGTGTTGCACATTAAAAAAAGGGGTATTGTAAAAATGAAGAAGTTTTCCTTGTTTGGTTTGCTGTTCGTTTTTTTCTTTTTGTCGGCTTGTTCTCAGGAGGCTGTGCAAACAGCATTAACTCCCGGTATTCAACTGATGACGGATCCTATTTATATTCAAGATGGTCAGACCATCGAGGTAAAAGTTGGGGACGTTATTGAGGTTATTGGAGAGGCTGGCACATTTTATTTTACGAACGAAAGCCAGGGTACACTAGTAGTTTCTTGTACTTTCGGCGATCATATAATCGAAAACGTGGACGGGTTGACTCTTCGAGCCGATCCGTTCCCGAAATGTACAAACGTTCTGTCAATAGGAGAAGATAACTTATTGACCTTCCATGGCCAATCTGATTTATCTTATTCCTACATCAAAACAAAATAATTTACCCTCCTTTTCCAAAAAAATCTAATACTATAATAAGCGGCCGTCCAAAAGACGGCCGCCTTCTGTTTATTAACCAAGTTTTACAACTTGGCTTTTTTTTGCTCTTTTTCCTTAATTGAATGCTAGAATAAAGCATATGTTTAAAAAGCTCAGTTCTAAAAGTGTGTACAAAAATAAATGGACGGAAGTCTTTGAAGATGAAATAGAATTTCCGAATGGTCAAAAAGGTATGTATGGGTACATGCGACGAAGTGATGGTTCAGGAATTGTAGTAGTAAATGCTAACAATGAAGTTTTACTTATCAAACAATATCGATACCCAATAGGTAAAATGCAGTGGAGTATTCCAGGAGGAGCAATCGATGGAACAGACCCAGAACAATCGGCAGTTCGTGAGCTCAAAGAAGAAACTGGAGTTACAGTTATTTCTATCGAAAAATTAATAGAAGTATATCCATTAAGTAGTGGTTCCACAGAAAAAGAGTCCATTTATTTGGCTAGAGTTGACTCTGTGGAGTTATCAAATGAAGATGTTTCAGATACTGATGAACTTGTTGAAGAAA
The DNA here is from genome assembly GCA_964509285.1 of uncultured Pseudomonadales bacterium. Lineage (GTDB taxonomy): Bacteria > Patescibacteriota > Microgenomatia > UBA1400 > PJMF01 > VFLK01. Next base: position 9,439 of record CAZDWQ010000031.1, on the reverse strand, counting down.
AACGTTTTGTTCCAATTTCAGAAGTTTTGCAAATGATAGACGCTGGAGAAAATATTGATTCAGTCGCAAGTAGCGTTATTCAGATTGTGGCACGAAAGCTTAAGATATCATAAAACAGAGTAATGCAAGAAAACCAAAACTTTACTACTACCTACAATAAACTCAACCCTGAACAAAAAAAAGCTGTTGATACTACTGATGGTCCAGTGATGGTTATGGCAGGTCCGGGAACAGGAAAAACCCAAGTGCTTGCAACTCGTGTCGCAAAAATTCTTTTAGAAACTGACCAAAATCCACAGAATATTCTTGCTCTCACTTTTACTGATGCTGCTGCTCAAAATATGCGTGAGCGGATTGTTTCACTGATAGGTACTCAGGGCTACTATGTAAATATTATGACTTTTCATGGGTTTGCCAGTGAAGTCATCAGCAATTATCCAGAAAAATTTCCAATAGAAAAAGGCAGTGAACCACTTTCCAGTTTTGAACGCTTTGAGATTTTTGAAGATTTGATTTTGAACTCAAATCTTAAAGAAATTAAACCATTGGGTAGTCCACTTCATTATTTAGAAGAAGTGATTAAGAGAATTTCAGAACTAAAGCGTGAGTATATTGATCCAGAAAAATTTGAAGAAATTTTACATTCAGAAAAGCTTGAGTTAGAACAGGCTGTGGAAGAATATTGGAAAGTTCAAACGAAAACCGCTGAGTCTGGAAAAAAAGCCAAAACGAGGCTATCAGCGGCACTTTTAAAACAGATAAAAGATTTGGCAAAACAAAAAGAACTTTTTACTATATATACAAAATATAGTGCAGAACTAAAAAAACGGAAACGTTATGATTTTGATGACATGATTTCATTTGTGGTTCAAGCATTTGAGTCTGACGATGAATTACTTTTGGATTATCAGGAACGCTTCCAATATATTTTGGTTGATGAATATCAAGATACTAATGCAAGTCAGAATAAAATTGTGGAGTTATTAGGCTCATTTTGGGAAGAGAATCCAAATATTTTTGTAGTTGGTGATCCACATCAATCTATCTTTAGATTTCAGGGTGCTTCAACAGAAAATATGTTGGAGTTTGTATCTCGATACCCGGGTACGACAGTTATTACTCTTAAAACTGGGTATAGATGTTATCAAGAGATTTATGACGCTGCCCATGAGTTAATTTCTCACAACATTTTAGATTTTAAAGTTGATAGTAGTGCTGATAAAAACCAACTTAATGACGCACTTACGCAAAAATTGAATGCAGCAAAAGGAAGTGACACTTTTATAACAACTTACCAAGCTGATAGCGAAACATTGGAATTACTATTTTTAGTAGAAGAGATCAAAAAATTGCAAAAACAAAGTGTTCAATTAGAAGAGATTGCCGTTCTGTACAGAAACAATAAAGAGGCAAAGATGTTACAAGAAGTCTTAGAAAAATGGGAGTTGCCGTACGAACTTTCAATAGGTGGTAACGTTTTGGATGATTTATTGGTTATGCAGTTACTTACTTTTTTACAAGTAATGCAAGATTTAACTTTAGGTAAAGATACTGAGTTGCTTTTTGAAGTGATGCAGTACAGCTGGTTAGGTCTGGACAGAATTGTAGTATATAAGCTTGCTAGAATTGCTGGAAAATCATACAAAACAGTTGGTGAGATTCTAGAATTAAAATATGAACAAATTACAGAAAATTACGGTTTGTCAGAAACAGAATTTAATACAGTTGTAGCTTTCAAACAAAAGTTGCTGTCTTGGTATAACGATAATAAAAATAGGCTATTCCACGAGTGGTTTAGTTTGTTGCTTTCAAAAGATAATTCGAAACTTACTAAGTCTGGTGAAGTTAGAAAGCCTGATGGTTTTGGGTTTATGGAGTTTGTGCTGGGGCAACAGGTAAAAGCGAATCACCTATACGCTATCAACTCTTTATATACAGTAGTCAAACAATTTGTAAATGTAGACAGAAAGTTTGGACTCGATGAGTTTTTACAAAGAGTTGCAGTAATGCGCGAACATAATCTAAAGATCAGAATTGAAGATTTTAAGCTGACAAAAAACAGGATTGCGCTCTCTACGACACATAGCTCAAAGGGTAAGGAATGGCAGTACGTGTTTGTTCTTGGGTGTGTAGATAAAAAGTGGGGTAACAGTAGGTCGCGCGAGTTACTGCCCTTGCCACAAAGTATTTTGACAAATGTTGACGTTGGTAAAAAAGAGAAGAATGAAGATGATCGCAGACTATTTTATGTGGCAATAACTCGCGCAAGTAAAAAGGCATACCTTTCTTGGTCGAAAACCAGAGCTGATGGTAAAGACTTGCTTAACTCAATGTTTATTACTGAATTAGGTGAAAAGGTGCAATCGGTTTCAGAAGAACAGAGTGAAAAATTGCTCCTGGGTTCAGAAAAGTTACTTGAAAAGTTATTATCTACTGCGTCTGTTACTAAAAATATGTATACCGATCAAGAAAAAGAATTTTTTGCAAAGTTGGTGACAGAGCTTAAATTATCAGTGACAGCTTTGAATAATTATCTAAAAGATCCACATGAGTTTATGGTCAATTCGTTGTTGAGGGTACCTCGTGCAAAAAATTCAGCAGCATCTTTTGGAACAGCAGTGCATTTTGCTTTAGAGCAGTTTTATGGTGTGTTACAACGAACTGGAACTTTCTTGTCAAAACAAAAAGTTTTAGCAGACTTTGAGTCTGCTTTGAAAAAAGAATTTTTGTCAGTAAACGATTTTGCAGATAGGTTGGAACATGGTAAAAAAGTTTTAGATTTTTATTATGATAGTGTGCTTGGTAGTCTTGGAGGCGAGCTCCCAAAGGCTCCACTTTTTGTTGAAAAATCTTTTGGAGGAAAACTAAACAAAGTAGTCCTATTTGATGAAGAGCAAGAAATATATTTATCAGGAAGAATTGATAGAATAGATTTACTGAGCTCTGAGCAAAAAACAGTGCGAGTAGTTGATTATAAAACTGGTAGTCCAAAATCTGAAAATATAATTATTGGTAACTCTAACACAAGTGAGTATTCCGAGAGAGAGTTGCATTTGCCAGAAACAATTCGAGGACGGCTCCAACGCCAAATGGTGTTTTATAAATTATTAGCAGAACTAGATAAAACTTTTCAGTACTCAGTTGCTCAAGTTGAGTTTGATTTTGTTGAACCAGATGGGACACACAAAGATAAGCACAGTGTTCGTAGGTTTGAAGTTACAGACCAAGCAGTTGCAGATTTAAAGAAGTTGGTTATTGCAGTAATGCGTGAAATTAGAGAACTCAAATTTTTAGAAGAAAAATAAATTTATTGCAATTTCAAAATAGTGATTGTGTTATTTTCAAATACTTTTTCAGTTAACCACGTGCTTGTTTTTTGGTATTCAGCAGTTGGAACAATGAAGTGGGTAATTCCGAGCTTTCGTAGCATATCTGCTTTCAAATTGAGATCACTTTGAGACAAGGCATCTTTAATTTCTGCGATACGCTCTTTTGTTGGTTGGTTATGGCTTTCAAGCATTGAGACACCACTAATATATGTTGGTTGTCCACTCATAAATGCAATATATGGAGTTTGATAATTGTAGAAATTTTCCATACTGGCTTGTACGACTGCATTCTCCTGTTTTTTCAAAAAGTTAAAAGCTTCAAGTTCGTCATAACTGAGTACGTTATCTGCGTGTGCAGTAGAATATCTTTCATAAAAAAGTTGGAGTTGTAAGAAACTTCTCGGAACTGTGAGTACTGCAAAAATAATAAACACAGGAATAAATAATTTTGTTTTGAGTTGTGAAAGTGAAATAGCTACGAATAAATTCAAAGAAAAAACTGGTACGATTAAGAAATTAAAAATATTAAGTCCACCAGAGGTTTGTAGAGTAAACAATCCAAGTAAAATAAACAAGATATTTGTTGGGATAAAAAATAAAAACATTTTTTTCATGTGATCATTTTTTGTCTTGAATAATGGCAAAAGTCCGAACATTCTAGTTCCGTATACTGCCACAAAAGTTAAGAAAATTGCCCAAAGATTAAAGATAATAATGTTACGAGTGTTGCCATATGCCTCGTACACTTGCATTCTCAAAAACCAATCGATGTAATCAATGTTGACAGCACTCAGTAGTAAGCGTGGCCATTCAAAATATGAGTAGGTAAGTCCGCCAGCTGCTTTATTTACTGGCAAATAAATGAATAGTGAAATAACTGCTAAAATTCCTACCAATAGTATAGAATTTTGAGATTTTTTTAGGGTAGTTGTAAGCGCTAAACCAACTGATTTCTTTTTCAAGTTATTGAACAGCTCTATAAGTGTTTCAATGCCAATCACAAAACAAAATCCAAAGACTGCATAGAGAGCATAGTAAATCTTAAATCCGAACAAGCTCGCGATAAGTGTTACTAGTAATAATCCAGTTTTGAATGATCTGTTTTTCCACCACTGAGCAAGTAAAAAGAGTGCTCCCATAAAAACAAAACGAGCATACACTTGTGGAATATTAAAGTAGAAAGTAACACCGCTATCTAATGAAGAAACATTTGGTCCCCAATGGCCATGTAAAACCTGAGTAATAATATACGAGGCGTCTCCCCCAAAGGTAAGCAAAAAGAGAGCAACGAGTTGTGCTTTTTTAGAACCACCCAAATAAGAAACTAAACGCAGAAACAGGATCGTTGTCCAGGTTGAAATAAGAATTGGAGCATATTGGAAAAAGACGTGAATAGTTGGTAAATGCCAAACTCTAATTAATTCTGCTTGTACTAAGTCAGACCAATAGTGATAGTTCACTAATGGTAGTCCAATAGCACCTGGTTCTTGTGGAGGAAAAGTATTTACTAATTCTTGAATGTAAGAAAGATGCATCACCCCATCAACAGAATTGACAAAATAAAATGGCAAGCCCTCTGGTGAAAGTAGTCCAGATCCTACGTGAGCAAAAATTTGTAGGAAAGAGCTGATTACAACTAGCCCAATTAACCAGAGTGGTTGTTTTTTGAATTCAGCCCAAATGGTTTTGAAATCTTCCCACTTTTCTGATTTTTGTTCTCGCCAAAATAAAAGGGCAAAAATAACTATATATAGTAGCGTTAAAAATCTGGCATGAGCATAACCAAATGCATACCCTTGAATTCCCCATAAAGCTAAGCCTGTTGGTAGTGCAAGTAAAAATCGTAAACTCGCACTTTTAATTTTTACAACTGAAAGAGCAATCCACCCTGGAACAAACCAAGAGAAAAATATTGCGATCAAAAAAAGTAGAAAATACAGGTAGAGTTCAGGATTTAGTAGACCAAACATAGAAATAGTATACAATAGTTACCACTAGATGAAATTGTCAAAATTTATTTCCAAAAACGTTTTATTGACTACCTTGATTGCCAGTCTCTCTGGATTTGTAATTTTATCCTGGTGGTTGCTCTTTCGTGATGAGCGAGCGCTCAAAGGATTTGAAGCAGTGTATCCATTTTTGAATGGTTGGTTGTTTAGTACAAGAGAGCTTTTGTTAAGTTATTCACTCAACGTTCTCCCTACTGTTTTATTCATGCTTTTTGTAGCCACCGCTTTTGGTGCATATTTTTTGCTTTTAAAACAAGAATTTGCTGTGAAAACGGTAATTAGATGGTCGCTTATATTTCAAACATTAGTTTTTTTATCATATCCAGTTTTATCTACTGATATTTACTACTATATTTTTTCTGACAGAGTTGCGAGTGAGTATGGGCAAAATAAATGGTTAGTTGCACCAAATTCTTTTAGTTCTGACACTTTTGAACAGTTTGCAGATTGGAAAGATAAAACAAATGTGTATGGTTTTGTGAATCACGTTATATATTCACCTGCTGCAAATTTAGGTAATGATAGTGTTTTTACAACGTTGCTACTTTATAAACTAACAGTAGCAGTTTTTGCAGTTGCAAGCGTATTTGTCTTTGTAAAGTTGCTAGAAGAAAAAGAACCAAAAGAAAAAAGCCTTTACTTGAAAATGATTTTTTGGAACCCATTATTTTTGTTAGAAATTTTGGGTTCAGCTCACAATGATATGGTAATGCTTTTTTTCTTGTTGGTTTCACTTTTATTTTGGCAAAGAAAGAATTTATTTTTGGCTGGTGTATTTTTAGCATTTTCTGTACAAGTCAAACTAATTCCAATCATATTTTTTGGATTTTTTGCTTTGTATGTACTGCAAAAGAAAAACATTTTTGGCTTGTTAAAGTATGTAGGTTCTTTTTTACTCATTACTGTACTTGGGTTTGTATTTATGCAAGCAAACCCATTGGTTTTTATGCAACGTGTTTTATATAACACTGCCAGTTATTGGCA
>CAZDWQ010000031.1:0-3017 GCA_964509285.1 uncultured Pseudomonadales bacterium | reverse complement strand
CAAACCCATTGGTTTTTATGCAACGTGTTTTATATAACACTGCCAGTTATTGGCAGTCCTTGCCGGCATTGTTTGCTAGATTTTTACCAGAGATTCAACTACCTTCTACTTTAATTTTCGGGGCCATTGGTTTATTACTTGTTTTTTTACAGTTACAGAAAAAATTAGATCCGATTTTTTCTTCAATGGTAGCATTTTTAGCATACTTATTCTTTTTTACTGGGGCCTACTGGAACTGGTATGTACTTTGGATATTTATGTTGGTGCCATTTATAAAAAACAGTGTTCTGAGGAATACTATTTTAGTGTTGAGCTTTACCTCACTTTTGGCATACCCAATCCTCTGGTTTTCACATAGATTTGGTTTTGGTCACCCATTTTGGCCAATTTTTACCTATTTAATAATTTTTGGTGTACCAATCGGTTATTTAGGATATAATAAAGGAAGTTTAAAAAGGACTATATAATGAATACACAGACAGCTGATATTTTTAAAGTTGAGGATTTTGAATTTCCATACTTATACAAATTTCCAGGACAAGCAAGTGACGAGCAGATTTTATATGTGACTCGTGAACATAAAATTATGTTACAGTTCAGACGTTTTTTTGTGGTGTTGATTGCCTTAATTCTTGCTGTGGTTGGTTACTCGATTACTGGATTTATAGTAACTGTGATGCCAAGTTTTCCTGTGGGAAGTGTTAATTTAATCGTTACAGCGATAGCAGCTTTGGAAATGTCTATTGGTTGGTGGTGGGTAAGTGCTTTATGGAAGAAAAGTGTGGCTTTTGTAACTACAAAGCGACTAAAAAAGATTGTCTATACTACCCCGTTTAACAAACACAGTTTATCTTTACCTTTAGAAATGATTGTTGATACTGGTTCATATGATAAAGGTTTCATACAAGCTTTTTTGAAGCTCGGTACATTTACTGCTCGTTCTAGTGCATCTAGCTCCGGTGCAGCAACAGAAGATAACTCAAGAATTAACAAAAAATATTTTTATATTGAGAATGTTGCTATGGTTGAAGATTTACAACACTACGTGTCTAAGTTACTTTCTGCGTTCAGAAAAGACCAAGATAGATTAGTCACATTTAGACCGTTTATCCCACAACTGAAGGGTGAAGCTAGACAAAGATTCATGGAACAATATCCTGAATATTGGAGTTAAGGGTTAGTGAAACAAAAAATTTCGTTGAGTTTTATCATATTTTTGTTGGTTTTATTTGTTGATGGATTTTATACATTTGTAGACAATGCATCTGAGCTGGTGACTGATCAACCGAGCCAAGTTGAAATACTAAGTGAGAATAGTTTTGTTCAACGAGTTATTGATGGAGATACTATTGAATTAGATACTGGTGAAAAAGTAAGGTACATAGGAGTTGACTCACCAGAAACGAAGCACCCAATAAAAGGTATTGAGTGCTATGGAAAAACTTCGAGTGAAAAGAACAGGGAGTTGGTTGAAGGCAAACAGGTGCGTTTAGAAACAGATATTTCAGAAACTGATAGATATGGCAGGTTACTGCGATATGTGTATTTGATAGACGAAGTTAGTACAACCTCCGCAGAAATTTTTGTGAATGAGTATTTAGTTCGCGAAGGGTTCGCCAAAGCTTCAAGCTATCCACCAGATGTAAAATATCAGGAATTATTGAGAGAAGCTGAAGTAGAAGCGCGAGAGTTACAAAAAGGTTTATGGGGTGAAGGGTGTTAAAAGCTTAGTAATTTCCATGTATACTATGAATATGAAACAACCACAAAATATTGGTACCTGTGTAGTGTTAGTAAATCACGAAGGCAAAGTTTTACTTGGTAAACGGAAGAATGCATATAAGTCAGGTATGTATGGTTTACCAGGTGGCAGAATTGAGTATGGTGAACCGATGTCTGAGGCACTTGCTCGTGAGGTCACAGAAGAAACCGGTTTGGAAGTTACAAATTTTGAGTATGTAGGTGTGGTGCGAGAAACTTAGGAAGAGCATGAGTTTATTCATTTTGTATTTTCTGCACAAGTTGGTGATGTAACCCCAGAACTAAAAGAACCAGAAAAATGTGAAGGCTGGCAATAGATAGATACAGAAGTTCAAATCCTAAAAGGCCACGCCGCAGGAATTCAACTCTACAAAAATAAAAAAGGGTTGGCGGATTTAACTCAATAAAAAATCACTACCCAACTCTGTTTAGCACCACTCCAGGTCCGAACATACTTGAAGGTATTTCTAATGAAAACGGGAGGACTAACCACTTTGTTGATTTTTTGAGTTGTTTTTGGTCAAGTTTCGAAGGACGTACTAACGCAAAGACGGGGATACACGAAAGTGTTTGTTGCATAGAAAGTGCATGACCTAAAAATTGTTCGCTTTGCGAACAAACCGCATACGCATGATCTAGCCAGTGAGACGCAATATCTCGTTTTAACTCAAAGACGCTTTTTAGTGCTTCTTGCCAGGATTTGAACTCAAAAAATTTTCTTGGTACTGAAATCTTTTGTGTGCCAACTGCTTGTGTATATTCAACCGGAGATCCAAACCCGTTTAGTTCACTTTTAAATTCATGCACTGATCTTCTGGCAGCAAAATCAAACAGTTTTTGAAGTACTAAAGAGTCACGGGCTAGTTGATCGACTGGTACTGTACTAACAGATGGGTGGTTTGGGTGTACAGTTCGCACTATATGAATATGTGCTCTTGATTGACTCTGAGCGCCGTACTCACTGACAATTTTTTGGATTTTTTTCTTTTTTACAGCTTCTTTTTCCTGCTGAGTTGGGAAACCTAAAAAGTGATACGCTCGTAACTCTGGATTTTGTTGCAGTTTGTCTAAATATTCATCAGTTTGCGCGCAAAAACTAGTGTCTTGTATCATAGTAATCCACGAGTTGTCACCATTCCAAGGTTGCATCCGTGAAGATATATCTTTTCGTTGTCTTTGATCTGCCCACAAAACAACGCTCCCTTCTGGGTGATGTGGAGAAGGAGGATTGGCATGGCGTATCCATCTATGTTTTC
>CAZDWQ010000030.1:0-11125 GCA_964509285.1 uncultured Pseudomonadales bacterium | reverse complement strand
TCAATTACAAAGTACTAAATTACAAAAGTGGTGCACTTCAACTGCGAATTGAGGACACCTGTAGTACAATCAAATAATACCAATTATTATATATTATAGGACTAAAATAGTCAAGTTGAGATACGTATTCAGTACATATAAATGCGTAAAAATAAGCAAAATCATAATCCACAATTCCCCCTATATTTACTCACAGATATGCTATGATTTAAAGTGAGTTTACCAATTATAGAAAATATGCACACAACCATCATTGTTGTAGATAACCCAAAAACATTTCCACTAATCCTAGATAAAATAAAGATTGTTTCTTCAAGAGAATATCTCACTTCACCAGAATATTCTGGCCAAAAAAGAGCCACAGTTTACAACCTTTCTTCCTCATATCGTTACCAAACCTGGGGATACTACGTCTCACTTTTGGCAGATGCCCGAGGCCATAAAGTATTTCCGAGTGCTTCAGCGATTCAAGACTTTAAATCACAAACAATTATTCGTTCAATTTCTGAAGAACTAGAACAACTTTTTCAAACTACCTTTAAAGATTTAAAATCAGATAAATTTGAACTGAGCATCTACTTTAGCCAAAATATCAACAAAAAATATCAAAAACTCAGCAAAGAATTATACGATTTGTTCCAATCTCCACTCCTAAGAGCTTCTTTTGCAAAACACGATGGTTTCTGGGAAATTCAAAATATTTCACCAATAGCCCTGAATGCAATTCCAGAGGAACATAAAGAATACTTACTCATCTTTGCAAAAGAATATTTTGCCAAAAATAATGTTTCCAAACGACAAATTGTTCGACCTTTCATTGATTTGGCGATTCTAGTCGATCCAGATGAAAAACAACCACCATCAGATCAACCAGCCTTAGATAAATTTATTAAAATTGCCGAATCGATGAATATTAGAGCAGAGTTCATTACCAAGGACGACTATGATGATCTTTCAAGCTACGATGCACTATTTATTCGCACCACAACTGCAGTAAATCACTATACCTACAAATTTTCTCGATTTGCTCAAACAGAAGGCATGGTCGTTATTGATGATCCAACCTCGATTTTAAGATGCACAAACAAAGTGTATCTGAATGAAATACTTACTCAAGAAAAGATTTTGACCCCAGAAACCCACATTGTCTACAGAAAAAACCTGAAAGAAATTGCCGATCTACTTTCATATCCCTGCGTACTCAAAAAACCTGACAGCTCTTCATCATTGGGTGTTTCCAAAGCTGACTCGAAAGAAGAATTTTTGACAAAAGCCACGGATATGCTCAAAGAATCAGACGTCATACTGGTACAAAAATTTATGCCTACAGAGTTTGATTGGAGGGTTGGTATCATTGATAACAAGCCTTTCTATACCTGCAGATATTTTATGGCAAAAAATCACTGGCAAATTTATAACTGGGAAGCAAACAAACAAGAATATTCTGGTGATGCTGACAATATTCCAATGTACATGGTGCCAAAAAATGTGATTGATGCAGCCCTCAAAGCTACCAAACCAATTGGCGATGGGTTTTATGGTGTTGATATAAAAGTTGTTGACAATAAGGCATACGTCATCGAAGTTAATGATAATCCCAGTATAGAATTTGGATATGAAGACAAAGTTCTTGGTGACCAACTCTATGTGACAATTCTCGAAAGCTTTATCCAGAGATACAACAAGCTGAGTCATATAAAAAGTGTTATTATTTAAACATGAAAAACTTACTCCAAATTCCACTCGGGATTGAAATTGAGACAGCCCTTGTAGATCAAACAAACTTAGAAGTATTCCCCATTGCTCACAAAGTATTAGAAACAGCAGTTGGGCAACCGGCAACAGATTTTCCTGATGGCCCTATTACTTGGTCGAATGAGTTAGTAAACCATGTCGTTGAATTTAAAGTCACAAAACCTGAAGTTATGTCTGAAGATATGGCAACTCGATTCCATGATTCAATGCAGAAATGTGTACAAATAGTTGGAAATCAGAACGGGAAAATGCTGCCAACTGCAATGCACCCTTTCATGCTTCCAGCAACTCAAACTCAAATTTGGCCAGGAGTTTACAACGAACACTACATGGCATACCACACTATTTTCAACTGTTTTAAACACGGCTTCGCAAACTTACAAAGTGTGCATATTAACATTCCATTCAATGATGAGAATGAGTTCGGCAGAATTTTGGCTGCTATTAGAATTGTGCTCCCACTCATTCCAGCCCTTGCTGCTTCAAGTCCAATTAAAGAAGGAAAAATTACTCAAAGCTTAGACAATAGACTAGAGGTGTATGCAAATAATCAAAAAAAAGTTGCTTCTGTAACTGGCATGATTATTCCAGAACAAATTTTTACTATTGCTGAATACAAAGAACAAATTCTAGAAAAAATGTACCAAGATATCGCATCTTATGACCCAGAGGGTATGTTACACAACGAACAACTCAACTCACGTGGTTGTATTGCTCGGTTTGATAGAAATACATTTGAAATTCGATTAATTGATGCACAAGAGTGCCCACTAGCAGATATCGCCGTCGCTAGTGCCGTTATGTACCTAGTCAACGAACTGTTTCAGGAACACTGGTTGAGCTACGAACAACAAAAACAGGTCGATACCGGCATTTTGTATGATTTGTTAATTCAAACAATAAATACTGCTGAACTCACTCAAATTTCAAACCTTGAATACTTAAAACAGTTTGGACTAGATAGATCAGTAACTACACAAGAATTGTTGAGAACAACTCTCGCGCCATTTATTAGTGAGTTGAAGGGTGGTAGCTCAAAATTTGCCCAAATTCTTGAGCTAAATTTACAAAACGGGCCACTGGCAAGAAGAATTGTTGCAAAATTACCAACAGAGCCAACTAAAGCAGAAATCACTCAAGTATACCAGCAATTGGCTGAGTGCTTTGTAAAAAACACTGTTTTTGAATAGAATAATTTTTCAACCCTAATGTGTATTCTGCTGCCACGTCCCTTGTGGGGTATTCCTGCGAATTGGTGATGGATCAAGAGCTTGCAACTGTTCAATATCTTCAACACTGCGAAATACCAAGGACAAAATCGTATCTTCAGTCAAATTATGCACATGAAAGGGAATTGTTGGCACGCCATATGGCAAACTATTCATGTAGGCACTTCTCGTCTCACCTTCAACAAAAGAAGGCATCTGGAACGGCAGCATCTTGTTATCTAAGTACTTTGTTCGAGCTGATGCCTCACCACCATATGGCTTAAAATATTCACCAGCTGCATCAGTAAAGTAAAGCATACCACCTGGCGATTCAATCGTTCCCCCTGCGACCGCACTCGAAACACCAATCCCTGAAGCACCAAGTGCTAAGGTTGTTGCTATATGATCACTCGCCCCACCTTCTACAATTACCGGAATTGAAATTTCACCGCGTAGCTCCCAAAGCAAAATTGGCCAATCAATCACAGAGCCACTACGCACTCCAGTAATACACCGGCCACCACCACCGATTCCTATATATAACCCATCAGCACCCGCAGCTTCAATTTGCTGTGCTTGAGTCACATCAACAACCTGACCCGCAAAAATCTCAACTTCATCTCCAAATGCTTTTCGTAGTGCTGCGACTGTACGAACTACAGAAAGTCCTGGTTCTGGTGAATACACTCTAAAAGTTCTCACTCCAACTTTGTATAAAGCTTTTGCTCGTAGTAATGCTTTCTGTGGATCTGCATCAAGCACACCCATAATATTATGCTTCCAGTGTTCAAGTAAAAATTGTTTTTGATACTGACTTCTGCCAATCAAAACTTCACTCTCTTCTAAAGCAATAAATGCTTCACGCGCCAAGGCTACTTGACGGTCAATATCATTAAATGGACCATTTCTTGGCACCCCAACCAATGATAAACACTGTGCCATAGTTGAAATTGAGTAGACACTACCCCAAGAATCTGGCATTGCGGACCCTACAAGAATTGATCTAGCATACTTACCCAACTTTACGAATGGTCCATGATTGAGTCTAAATTTTCTCGAGACTCGTTCTCGCTGTGAACCTACAACCCGAATTCCAAGATCTGAGATAGAAATTGCAAGACCTTTCCTAATATTTTCTTCCATGACGTGACTGCTCACTTTTTGTGGTGCAACAAATGGATTTTTCTGTATTTTTTTGAGAGCTACAATACGCTCCGGATGATTAAAAATTTCCAAAAAATACTGACGTATTCTTAAAATTCTCAGCATTTCTTGCAGAGGTAGCATGCCTCTTTGCTTATATGGCAAAGAATCAAATGGTGTTTTTAGTAGTCCTTGACTCGGATACGCACTGCTATTTTCTTGACTTTCTATATACCAATACTTTAAATAGTTGGTGAGGTCTTTCTCAAATGGTGACAGTTTTTCACTGATGAAGTCTTCCCATATTTTTGTATCACGAAACGAAGCAAACGGTACTTTTGATATATCCATACTTACTATAGTACCAAGTTTTACGAACCATACACAATACGTAACAATACTGTTTACATTTAAACCTGCTATCAAATCAGCGCAGTTCTGCAATAACTTTTTGTACAAGCGTATCAACTAAGTTTGGGTAAAACGGAGAAACAATCACCTGATCTGGTTGTGGATCTGTTACCAAAGAGGCGAGAGCATCAACCAAAGCAATTTTGACTTCCATAGTTATCTGCTTTAATTTCAGTTCATGCGCAATTTTAAAAATCGCAGGAAAAGCTAAAACATTATTTATTTGATTTGCAAAATCACTTCTCCCGGTAGCAACTACATACGCCCCTGCCAATTTTGCAGCATCTGGCATGATTTCTGGATCTGGGTTTGCCATAGCAAACACAATCGATTTTTCTGCCATAGATTTGATTAGTTCTGCTGAAATTGTCCCAGGACCAGAGACACCCACAACAACATCAAAACCCACCAATGCTTGTTCAGGGTTTCCTTGCAGTGAGTCATGGTTACTAATACCAGCAACTGCCTGCTTGTACACATTCATTCCAGGTCTTCCTTTGTACAATGCGCCAGTACTATCAAAAACAACAACATCCTTGACGCGTGGCAAATTGTCAACATAGGAACAACTTTCTGCACGACAATTTGCCCCTAAAAGCATCTTTGCTATCGCTAACCCGGCAGCACCCGCACCAACAATACCTACTCGTAAATTTTCGTATGGTTTTTGCACAACCTTTGCAGCATTTCTGAGTGCTGCTGCGACAACAATTGCTGTTCCATGTTGATCATCATGAAAAACGGGAATACCTAAATCTTGCAATGCTTCCTCAACCTGAAAACAGTTTGGAGCTTTGATATCCTCAAGATTAATAGCACTAAATGTTGGGGCTACCCATTTCACAAACTTGATTACCTCTGAAGGCTCTTTTGTATCAACTACTAAAGGAAAAGAGTCTATACCAGCAAATTTTTTAATCAGTAATGCTTTTCCCTCCATAACCGGAAGAGCAGCATATGGGCCAATATCACCTAAACCCAATACAGCGGTCCCATCAGAAATTATAGCAACTGTTCTGCCATTCAAGGTCATTTGCCGTGATAGTTCTGGGTTTCTAGCAATTTCACGAGAAACTGCACCCACACCAGGAGTGTATGCCAAAGACAAGTCATGTGAATTTTCAATATTCACACGAGAAGAAACCTCTAGTTTCCCTTGTTTTTCTTTGTGTAATTGAATTGATTGCTGTGCTATATCAGTCATTATTTCTTTCTTAGGCCATCTCCTCGCTCAAACTGAGCACTATCAGAGTACCTATATAGTTCTTCTAACGCAACACGAACAAGTGGATGTCCAAACTTTCCCAGATTTGAAACAGTTACCCAATACAACCTTTGTTCCTCAGTCATACCAGTAAATGTCAACACTGATGACTTTTCTGACAGAACTGGGAGTTGGAACCTTTGTTCAACAGGACCACTCTGTGCAAGAGTATATGCAATTTTAGGTAATCCAGCAACTGCCTCTCTTGTATCTAGTTGGAAATTCTGCCCCGATGGATTACGAAGTAACTTCATTCGTAATCTTCCAATTTGAGCTCCGAGAATACTTGACCACTCCATAATGGAGGCAATAGTGTAGTATTCATTACTCAGAATTGTTTTTTTAGTTCTTGGATTTTAGCTGGATTCTTTCTATGCAATAGTAAGATACCTCTCCATGCATCTTCACCAATTTTTAATAACTCCTCTAATAGTTTCTCAGTTGAGAATACTGAGCCAACAAAGTAGCCCTCAAATCCTGTCTTATAGGTAATTTTCTTTTTTGACTGGTTTTCGTCAAGAGGTACACCGTTTCTCCGCACTTGTTCCCAACGAAGGTAAGCTTGGTCAATGGTGTGTGACTTCTTTTCTACTCTGCCTGAAACTCCGATCTGAATTGCAAGTTTAATTAAAGGTTCGTAAGGGTGGCATCCCATAAATAAAGCCAGCACCACTTTCAGTTGAAGAACGCGTCTCAACTTTCAGGTACGATTCCACAGAATTTGTACGTAGCATAGAACCTTTCTCAGGCAGGGCCAACTACTAGTTATGTACCAAGACGAATTGTATACTTGGTTTTTTGCTTTTTATATCATTGAATATCAGTTAGGAAATGCTTATAATTGTATATTCTGTGTCACCAACAGGTGTTTGTACTGTTACAACATCTCCAACTTTCTTTCTTAACAACGCTTTTCCCATTGGGCTTGAATATGCAAGTGTGCCTTTTGAGGGATCCGATTCGTGTTCACTGACTATTGTAAACTTGAGCTGTTTGGTTGTGTTTTGAGTACCACCTGTGGCACTCCTATTCACCTTTTCAATAATCACTTCACTGCCAAAATCGATTACACCTTGTAAGCCGACATGTTTAGGGGCCCGAAACCCTTTTGCTAACAAAGACTTAAACCTTCGCAGTTGTCTCCCAATATTGCCCAACTCAAATTTAGCATATTGGTAGGCACCATTCTCAGAAAGATCGCCCATACCTCGAGCTTCTATGAGACGCTGCATTACGACTTCACGCTCAGCTTCAAGCTCGACAACCTTTTGTTGCATCTGTGTATATTTTGCTGAGGTAAATGGTATGGTCTTCTGGATTTTTTGCATGAGCCTCATTATAACAAAGATAGTACAATAAAGCCTCAATGCTCAAACCACAGTTAGATCGTATCACCAAACAAGCACTCTCGGATTTAGAAAATAGTACCGAACACATTTTTCTGACTGGTAATGCAGGTACGGGAAAATCAACTTTACTCGAGTATTGGAGAGATACTACCAAAAAAAATATAGCTGTAGTTGCTCCAACAGGTGTAGCGGCTTTGAATGTAAAAGGCCAAACAATTCACTCATTTTTTGGGTTCAGGCCAGATGTCACAGTCGAAAAAATTCACCGGTTTTATAGAAAAAAAGATAAAAAAGGTCTGTTCAAGAAACTAGACACTATTGTGATTGATGAAGTTTCTATGGTTCGAGCAGACTTACTTGACTGTATTGACCAATTACTGCGAATGCATGGCAAAAACCAGAATGAACCATTTGGTGGTATCAGGATGATCTTTATTGGTGATTTGCATCAACTTCCCCCAGTTGTCACTGATAGTGAAAAAAATATTTTTACGGACTACTACAAAACACCATACTTTTTTTCTGCCAATGTGTTTGAAGAACTGGACTTAAAATTTATTGAGCTGCGAAAAATTTACAGACAGAATGATGAGGA
The DNA here is from genome assembly GCA_964509285.1 of uncultured Pseudomonadales bacterium. Classification (GTDB taxonomy): domain Bacteria; phylum Patescibacteriota; class Microgenomatia; order UBA1400; family PJMF01; genus VFLK01. Next base: position 3,400 of record CAZDWQ010000030.1, on the reverse strand, counting down.
ATTTATCAATATTCTAGCCGCAATGCGAGAAAATAATGTTTCAGAAAAACAACTTGATAAGCTCAATTCTAGATTCGACCCACAGTTTGAGACTCCCAGTAATCGCTTCTTTATTACTTTAACCACAACAAACAAAACAGCGGAAAAAATCAATGAATATCATTTGAATAAGCTTTTTAATGAACGATTCACATACGAAGGCAAAGGTGATGGCACATTTGAAACAAAATATTTGCCAACTTCCCCAACTCTAGAGCTGAAAGTTGGAGCACAAATCATGATGGTTGCTAACGATAGACAAGGAAGATGGGTCAATGGCTCGTTAGGAAAAATAACAGGCATTCTGCATGGAAAAAGACAAGAATCAGACAAAATTATGGTTGAACTTGAAAATGGGGTAGAGGTGAGTGTTGAACCTCACACCTGGGAAATGTTCAAACTTGATTACAATCCGGCTAATGATAAACTGCAAACTCAAACTGTTGGTTCATACACGCAATATCCACTCACTCTTGCATGGGCAATCACCATTCATAAAAGTCAAGGAAAAACATTTGATAATGTCATTATTGATTTTGGTTGGGGTACTTTTGCACATGGTCAAGCATATGTTGCTTTATCCAGATGCACTAACTTACAAGGCATCGTTCTGACCAAACCATTTGATCAAAAATTTATTATCATAGACCCACATATTCATACTTTCTTGACAACATTTAAATACCTCACAGGATCGGCCCAAGAAGAAACTTCACAGTTTGAAGCTATCTATACTATTATTACTAAGGCAATTGAAGAAGAAAATATTCTTTCTTTTATTGATAGCGCAAATGAAAAACGCACGGTGAAACCAATTGAATTAGATACTACAAACAATGTGCTTGTTGGCCACTGCTACACAGCGGATGAAATCCTTGAATTCAAGCTGAGTGAAATTTCTAGTGTGCGAGAGTTGGCTGGGATTTCTTGAATTGGAAAAAAAATGCTCTACTTGCGACTTGCGTACATCAACTAAGTTAGCTATAAAATAGACATCCATTATTTTACAAGAAAAGAAAGAAGGGTTATTACCAATGGCAAAACCAAAAGATCCAAAATTCCTGGACGAAGCATTTGAACAAGTGTGTGCAGAACTACTAGCAACTTTCCTTAAAAAACATAAAGACTACGGTAAGGGCAATATCATCTCAATCAAAGAGCTGGGTATTACCTTTAGAATTAGTGAAAAAGCAGAACGGTTAAAAAACTTGCTCATGAGTGCAAATACCCCAGAGAATGAATCTGTTGATGACAGTTGGACAGATATTGGCGTGTACGCAGTCATTGGTATTTTATTCAGACGCGGTTGGTTTGAAAAGTTAGAAGTAAGTCCAGAAAAATAATTACCATAGTCCTCATTGCTAGAGGTTCGATTTTACTTTATCATGAGAATTGCATGAATATGCTGATCAAAAAAAGACCAGATTTGTTTGAATTTATTAAGAAAAAACTTAAATCTTTTTTTGTTACCAGATACTTGAATAGGAAAGTTTCATTTGCATACCTGCAAGCACATTCTATGACTCTATTTGCTATTGGGGTCGGAGTTGGACTAGGAATCCTCGTAAATGGGTACATCATAGCTAAGGTTTTTTCAGCACCTGTAACAACGACTTGGGATTTCTCAAACACAAGCGAATACACCACCTCAAGTACAAACCTCATTGAGGTGAGCAATAACACAGCACACTTAAAAATAAGAGAATATAGTAGCGATGCAAACACAAGTTTGCTGTTACATCTGAATGAAGCCGCCTCACCAGCAACCGACTCATCAAGCTACACACATACAGTGACAACAGCACCATCTGCAGCTTTCGCGGCAGGAAAACTCAACAATGCAACTCAATTCAGCGGCATTACAAGTCTGGCTATTTCTGATCATTCTTCACTAAGTATGACACAGGCACAAACACTAGAATCATGGGTAAAGTTAAATTCATCAATCTCAGCAGGGAGTCAATCAGAAAAACAAGCACTCTTTGACAAAGGGTCATATCAACTCTATTTTGATAACGAAACTGGTAAACTTACCTACGAACTTGCCGACAACTCTGCTACTACATGGACACAAGTAGCAGGAAATGAAGCGAATGGAACATGGAATAATGATGGAGAACCTTCAGTTAATTCTCAGGTTTTCATTGGGAGTACAGCATATGTGGGGCTTGGTAATGGTACTGGAGATGCCGAAGTCTGGCGCTGGAATGGTTCTAGCTGGACAAAAATTGGTGGTGATGGTCTTAACTCTAGCTGGACTAGTTTTGGTTATGAAATGGTTGAATCAATGGCAACAGACGGCACAGATCTTTTTGTTGGTTTAGGCAATTCAACTGCTGATGCTGAAGTCTGGAAATATACTGTCTCTTCTGGACTCTGGACAAAAATCGGTGGCGATGCCGCGAACTCAAGTTGGGCAGTCAATACATACGAAGAAGTCAGATCACTTTATTTCCAAGGAACAACACTATATGCCGGTTTAGGTCTTACAGTAGCAGAGGCAGAAGTGTGGCGTTGGAATGGTTCTGCTTGGTCTCAAATCGGTGGTGACGGCCTTAACTCTAGTTGGACTACGGTTGGTGCCTATGAATATGTACAAACTATCACTGGTGATGGCACAAACATTTACGTAGGTTTAGGCTTAACTGCAGGGGATGCAGAAGTGTGGCGTTGGAATGGCTCTGCTTGGTCTCAAATCGGTGGTGATGGCCTTAACTCTAGTTGGACTACGGTTGGTGCCTATGAATATGTCTATTCACTCACATACGTAGGTTCAAACCTCTACGCAGGACTAGGAAACACAGCAAATGATGCAGAAGTGTGGCGTTGGAATGGTTCTGCTTGGTCTCAAATCGGTGGTGATTTCTTAAACTCAGGATGGACTACCAACTATGAAGTTGTATTTTCACTCACGAATGATGGTACAAATGTATACGCAGGGCTTGGAAATTCTGGTGGTGATAATGAGGTATATAAATGGAATGGGACTAGTTGGAGTAAAATTGGTGGAGATGGAGTCAACAGTGGATTTACAGGTTCAAACCACACTACCATAGAAACACTTGCATACAACGGCAGTACGCTCTATGCAGGATTCACTTCTGCTGCAACTGGTAGATCCGGAGAATACTGGAGTTTCAATGGTACTACCTGGACCCAACTCGCTGGTAACTACGTAAACAACGGGTGGGGGGTTCCGAGGGCTACAAACAATTGAAAGTATGACAGTTGTTGGTGAAAATATGTATTTCGCAGCTGGTTCCAGCAATACAGGTAATGCACTTGTGTTTAAATATGATGGCACAAACGTTACTTTAGTTGGTGGTCAAGGATACAATAACAGTTGGACCAAAAACACATA
>CAZDWQ010000029.1:2725-11438 GCA_964509285.1 uncultured Pseudomonadales bacterium | reverse complement strand
AAACAATAATTTTTAAATGAAAAAACCACCTCGTTTTTTCTATTAACTCAAAAAGGTGTATGATTGAGCTAGTAAAAAACCATATATCAAGGATATCATGTTTACAAATTCAGCAACAGCAAACCACGGTTTCATTATTAGTGACTCATTCAGAACAGCTTGGGATGTTTTCAAGAAAGAATGGATTGTTGTATACGCAGTTCAGTTGCTACCACTCGCAGTTGCTTTTATTTACAACATACTAATGAGTACAGCTGAAGAGGGTTCAGTTCTTTCAATGGTTTGGGCATTAGCATATTTAGTAATTCAATTTGTTGTTTCAATGGGTCTAATCAAAGCATACCTCGAGATTACTCGTGGCAAAAAAGTGAACATGGAAACCTTTAGTTCTGTTACGCCAAAAATTTTGAAGTTTATTGCTGCTCAATTTCTAATGATGTTTATTATACTTGGAGGTTTCTTACTTTTCGTGATTCCAGGTATTATCTTTTCAATCAAATTTATGTTTACTCCTTACTTAATAGTTGATAAAGACATGGGTCCAATTGAAGCTCTGAAAGCTAGTGCAAAGATGACTGACGGAGTGAAATGGGATATCTTTGGCTTCATGGCAGCAACAGTAGTCTTAATGTACTCAGGTGCTTTGGCACTTTTAGTTGGACTTATCATTACGATTCCAGTAGGTACACTTGCCTATGTAATTTTGTATGAGAGATTGCTAAAAAGACTATAAATAGTCGAGTTTTCTCCCGGCTTATTCTTTTCCATGCTATAATACGACTATTAAAAACTAATAGTGGTACAAAAAAGTCTCATTGAGGATTCAAGAGAGGTGATAAAGTTGATGCTCAGGGGAGCTTCACAAAATCTTTATCTTTTCTCAGGGAATACTCACATAAGCAGACAGTTTGTGCCCTAGAGAAAGGAATCGGATGTCATATCCTACCTATCCAAACACGTATAAGAAAACCATTCAAATTGGTGACAAAGAAGTCAACATAGAAATTGGTAAATTTTCAGAACAAGTTTCTGCTGCGGTCCTCGTGACTTGTGGTGAAACTGTAGTTCACAGCACTGTCGCTTTAGGCAGAAAAGTAAACTTGGGTTATTTCCCACTCTCAGTTGAGTTTATGGAAAAACTCTATTCAGCAGGAACAATTAAAGGTTCAAGATGGGTCAAGAGAGATGGTCGTCCTTTAGACGATGTTGTTTTGAAAGGTCGTGTTATCGATCGTTCACTTCGCCCAATGTTCCCAGATGGCTTAACTCACGAAGTGCAAGTAATCAACACCGTATTTTCATATGATGGTCAAAATGATCCAGATATGCTCGGCCTTTTGGGAAGTGCAATCGGTTTGAGTATCAGTGAAATTCCATTTGATGGTCCAATCGCTGGTTTGAGAATTGGTTACAGTAAAGAGACCCAACAATTTTCATTCAACCCAACTCATGATGAGAGAGATGTTTCAGACCTCGACTTAATTGTTGCAGGAACTGGAGAAACTGTTGTCATGGTAGAAGCGGGTGCTAACGAAATTTCAGAAGCTGTTATGGTCGAAGCATTACTCAAGGCTCAAGATGAAATGGGCAAGATTTGTGCCACAATCAAAGAAATTGTCGCAGAAGTTGGCAAAGAAAAAGTAGTTCTTATCTCAGAAGCAGAAAATGAAATTGCAGAAAGAATCAAGAACCTTGAAGAAAAAATCTACGCAACAAGACGTGAACAAATTAAAGAAATTGTGCTTAAAAAAGGCACATTACAAAAACATTCTGGTTTAGAAGAGCTTCAAGCCGAATTAGTAGTTGAGTTTAACGTCGGTGCTGGGGAAACCAAAGAAGTTCCAGAAGCTGAAATTTACTCAGCAGTTTACAACTTAACCAAACGCGTTGCCCGTGAAATGATTATTCAAGAAAAAGTTCGTCCAGATGGTAGAGCTACCGATGAAATCAGACCAATCTGGGTTGAAGTCGACGTTTTCCCAAGAACTCACGGATCAGCAATGTTCAAACGTGGTGCAACTCAAGCAGTTACCATTACAACTTTAGGCGATCCATCACTCTCTATGCTCATTGAAGGTATCGATGGAGAAGAAAACAGAAGATATTTCCACCAATACAACATGCCACCATACGCATCTGGCGAAGTGGGCAGATTTATGGGAGCAGGCAGGCGTGAAATAGGTCATGGTGCTTTAGCAGAAAGAGCTTTGAGACCAATGCTTCCTTCACAAGAAGAGTTTCCATATACAATTCAAGTTGTTTCAGAAATTGTCAGTTCAAACGGCTCAACTTCTCAAGCTTCTGTCTGTGGTTCCACTTTGTCATTAATGGCAGCAGGTGTTCCTATTAAACGACCAGTTGCAGGTATCGCAATGGGATTAATGAGTGATGGCGAGACATTTGTTGTTTTATCTGATATTCAAGGTTTAGAAGATCACGTTGGTGACATGGACTTTAAAGTTGCGGGAACTAGTGAAGGTATCACTGCAATTCAAATGGACATCAAACTCAAAGGTATTCCAAGACCAGTTCTTGAGCAAGCTCTCGAACAAGCAAAAGTCGGCAGAATGCACATAATGGGCGAAATGCTCAAAGTAATTGCAGCTCCAAGAACACAGCTTTCAGTCTATGCTCCAAAAGTACAACAATTAACTATTCCACAAGATAGAATTGGTGAATTGATTGGCCCAGGTGGCAAGATGATCAAGAGTATTATCGAAAAAACTGGTGCAGAGATCAGTGTTGACGAAGACAAAGAAAAAATGCTTGGTTTAGTCAATATTTCTTCTCCAGATCAAGAAAAGATCGATGCTGCATACAAAATCATCAGTAATATGATGAGAGTTATGGAAGTTGGCGAAGAGTTTGAAGGTCCAGTTACTAGAGTTGAAAGTTATGGTGCATTTGTTGAGTACTTGCCAGAACGAGAAGGATTAGTCCACGTTTCTGCAATGAGTACTGAGTTCGTCAAAGACGCAAGTGACGTTGTCAAGCTTGGTGATGTAGTCAAAGTCAGAATTGCTGAAATCAAAGAAGATGGCAAAATTGGTTTAACTATGTTAACCCCAGAACAACAAGCTGAAGTTTCTGCAAAAAGAGCTGAAAGAGGCGATCGAGGTGGAGACAGAGGTGGTTTTGGCGGTGGTGATCGTGGTGGAAACCGAGGCGGTGGGCGTGACTTCGGAGGTGGCCGTGGCGATAACCGTGGTGGTGACCGAAGAGGTGGAGACCGTGGTGGATTCGGCGGAGGATCTAGAAGACCAGTCGTCAGAAGACAAGAAGACTAATATACTTTCTATAAATGAAAATAAGAACAGCCCCAATCAAGGGGCTGTTTTGTAGTAGTAGCATTTTTTTGCGCTAGTAGTTTGCTTCACTGCTTGTTTCGATTGAAAAGCAGGTTTTTATGCGTCATACTCAAGTAACATGAGACTTAAAAATATTCAAAGTTCTAAGGGGGTTTTTGCGTTGCTCGACTTTTCAAGAATTGCAACTCTTGCAGGGACGATTGGACTTGATATTGACCACTTAGAACATAAAGACCATTTGGGCTATATAACTGGAAAAATGATGCAGTATTTATCTCCAGAAGTTTCCGGAGTTATTGTTGATCCAGATTTTGATTTTTCGATCATTTCTGCAAAAACCAATGGGACAGGTTTACTTTTATCTCTAGAAAAAAAGTCTGATGCTATCGATCCAATGTCTTTACCTAGACTGGCAGACAACTGGGGAGTTGAGCACATCAGTAATAACTATGCAGTTGCAAAGCTCGAACTTTTTTACCATCCTCAAGAACCTGAAGCCATGCGTAAAAAGCAGTTTGTTGCTGAAGTATACGATTACTGCAAATATGAAAATATTGACCTGTTGCTAGAACTCATGGTGTACCACCCTGGATCAGAGCAGCCAACACAAGAGATACTGCTTGAGGCCCAACTCCAAGCTGCCAGAGAATTTGCAAATACTTGTGATATCTTTGCGTTAGAATATTTTGGAAATACTCTATCTGCTGTTACTCTAACTGCAGAATTAGATACTCCATGGATCTATAATGCTCGTGAAGTAGGATACGAATTGTTTAAACAAAATTTAAGAGCTTGTATTGATAGTGGTGCTAGGGGATTTATGGCCGGAGATCCGTTTTGGGTGGGAAGTGAGACAACTCAAGTGTTATCAAAATTTGATCAAGGCCCAGAACAAGAAGAGTTTATTAAAACTGAGATGCGCGATAAAGTCATTGAAGCAGTCAGAATAGCCAAAGAACATGCATTGACTGAATTGTAGATTTATGTTTAACTGTTGGTGTTGTGAGACAGATTGCAACAGAAGGTTGGCTATATGGGAAAATTATTGAAAAACTTTAGTGTTTTGATTTTTTCGCTCGTAGGTATTTTACTTATGTTTCGATTTGTGCTGAAGTTTTTAGGGGCAAACCCAAGTACACCATTTGTAGAATTTATTTATCAAAATACACAGCCACTACTAGCACCATTTTTGTATGCGTTTCCAGCACCAAGCATTAGTGGTAGGTTTGTAATCGAGTTCACGACCCTATTTGCAATGTTTGTGTATGCATTTATCAGTTATTTAATTGAAGAAGTTTTAGCTTTATTCGACAAAGAATCCAAGAAAAAATAAAAAATATCTCGAAAGGATAGCATGTTTACTTTACCAAAATTACCGTATGAATTTGATGCACTTGAACCTCATATAGATGCCAAAACAATGGAAATTCATTACACAAAACATCATCAAGCATACACTAATAATTTAAATACAGCACTTGAAGGACAAGATGATTTATTAGCATTAACGATTGAAGAAATTTTGTCAGATTTAGATGCTGTGCCAGGAAGTATTCGCCAAGCTGTAATTAATAACGGTGGTGGTTTTTATAATCACAATTTATTCTGGGCAAATCTTTCACCAAACGGTGGTGATGAGCCAACAGGTGCACTCAAAGATGAAATAGTTTCTAAATTTGAGAGTTTTGATGCTTTTAAATCAGCATTTGCTGACGCAGCTGCCAAACGTTTCGGATCTGGTTGGGCATGGCTGGTTATTGATGAAAATGGTGAATTAGCTATTACTTCTACGGCAAATCAAGATAGTCCTTTGTCTTTAGGTCAAACACCAATCTTAGGTTTAGACGTTTGGGAACATGCATACTATTTGAACTACCAAAATAGACGTCCTGATTATATTTCTGCATTTTGGAATATAGTGAACTGGGCAGAAGTTGAGAAACGATACGCCCGCTAAGCAGTGCAACTGAATAGCAAGTACTCGTAAGGGGTGCGACGCTGCGGTTTGATAGAGTTGGTGTTCTAGACAATTTTTTTATAGTTCGTTATTATAGTTCTCTTGATATGTTTCTGTTGTAACTACAAGATATTGTGGCAATTGATGGGAATTAGAAAGGAAGCCGTTGTGCTTCAGGTAATTTTAGACGTCGAGACAAAAAAAACTTTTGATGAAGTTGGTGGATTTTTTCCTGATAGGTTGGGAATTTCTTTTGTTGGTGTTTGCGTACGAGAAGGTACCAGTGGCAAGGGTGAAATGCGAAGTTACTGGGAAAAAGATTTGCCAGAACTTTTTCCGTTACTAGAAAAAGCAGATTTAGTGATCGGATTTAATGTTGATAATTTTGATATGCAAACATTTGTTCCTTACTACAATGCAGATATTACTAGAATTCCAACCTTAGACTTAATGCTTAAAATCAAAGACAGTGCTGGGCACAGAATTGGCCTTAACGCTGTTGCACAAGAAACTTTGGGGATTGGTAAATCTGGAGATGGCCTTGATGCAATCAAATATTTTCAGAATAAAGAGTGGGATAAATTAGAGAAGTATTGTTTGCAAGATGTCACAGTTACTCGTGATGTGTATGACTATGGTCTACAAAAAGGTCATGTGAAATTTAAGAATAAATGGAATCGTTTAATCGAGTGTCCGGTTGATTTTAGCTTTACTCCTAAAAGAGACGCAGGTATACAGATGAGTTTGTTATAAATTTTGATATATTGTTTGACACTGCTATACTGCAAAAATATGCAAGATAATTTTGAACAAAATTTGCTTAAAGGTGTAAAGTCGCCGAAGCTTTGTTACACCGCAGGTGGAATGTTAATTTATGAGGGTAAAGTGTTGTTAGTAAAGCACAAAAAATTAGGAATTTGGTTAAATCCCGGTGGGCATATTGATGAAGGCGAGCTACCACATGAGGCTGCGCAGCGTGAATTTTTTGAAGAAACAGGAGTAAAAGTTGTAGCTGTAGATGCCCTTAGTTTGCCAGGAGCTGGAAAAAATTTTTCTTTGCTCAAAAAAAACGTAGTGGCCAAAGGTGATACTTATGAAAAAAATGCATTTCCGTACGATCAAAATTTCGGATTCCAACCAAATCCAATGACCACCAACTTGCATTGGGTAAACGAAGAGAGTTATGAACTGCGTTTAAAATCTGATACTCCAGAAAAACGTTTCCCTACAAAAACTTGGAAACGTGGTTGTGAACAACATGTGGGATTTTTTTATATGCTCAAACCAGTTTCTGGAGTCGAATTCTACAAAAATGAAGAAGAAACAGATGGAATAGCTTGGTTTGGGTTAGATGAAATTGAAGATTTAGAGACACGCGATAATATTCGCAGTGAAATAAAACTTGGTTTTGCTTTGATGGGTGTCTGAGCCTAGTTTTATGTTAAAATAGAAACCTCCCAACAGTTAAAATAGAGGGTAGCTATGGCAAAAAATGTACTCAATATAAATGACCTCCAAGTTTCAATAGAAGACAAACAAATTTTAAAAGGAATCTCACTCTCAGTTAAATCAGGTGAGGTGCATGCAGTGATGGGTCCTAATGGGTCCGGTAAATCAACTACTGCCAGCACGTTAGCAGGTCACCCAGATTATACGGTAACTGGTGGTTCAGTTACAATTAACGGTGATGAAATACTAGAGCTTTCTCCAGATGAGAGAGCACAACGGGGGTTGTTTTTAGCATTTCAATACCCAGTCGAGGTCCCAGGGGTAAGAGTGCAAAATTTCTTAAAACTTGCGTATGAAGCTAGATTCAAAAATCGTCCAGAAAAATTGTTTAAAAAAGTTATAGATTTCAGAAAGCACTTGCAAAGTTTGGCAGAAGAGCTTGCTATTGATGTAGATTTTCTAAATCGTGGATTAAATGAAGGTTTTTCTGGGGGTGAGAAAAAACAATTAGAGATTTTGCAGATGGCTTTACTTGAACCAGAGTTTGCAATTTTAGATGAAACTGATTCTGGACTCGACATTGATGCGATTAAAAAAGTTGCCAAAGGTGTGAAAACCGTGATTGAGAAATACAATACAGGAGTTCTAGTAATTACTCATTACAAGCGGATATTAGAGTATCTCAAGCCTGATTATGTGCACGTTATGGTCAAGGGTAAGATTGTGCAAAGTGGTGGTGAAGAGTTGGTTGATCAGCTAGAAAAAGATGGCTATAAAAATTTAGTAGCAGAATAGTATTTGCACAGAAAGAAAGTATGGCACACAAACATCAACTAACGGAAAATGTGAAGTTATTGCAAAAAGCAGTTCTGTTTCATAACGGGAGCGTACTTATCCTACAAAGAGATGAAAGCTCAAAGACACGACCACTCTGTTGGGATTTACCAGGAGGAAATTCTGAGTGGCCAGAGGGTGCAACAGAAAATTTAGAGAACTTACATCAAGCAGACATCGCTCGAGAAATAAAAGAGGAAACAGGAATAACGGTATTTGACCAACATTTCACTTTTGAAAACATGGTGCTTTTCAGAACTTTTTTTGATGTAGAAAATAATATGTATTCAATAATTATTGGTTGGAAAGTTGAGTTTCCAAATGATTTTGAGAGAGCTCAGGTGAAATTAAGTGATGAGCATATCGATCATAAATGGGTCTTAGCAGATGAACTGAGTGAATATGACTTTGGCGGTAAAAAAGGAGATTTTGTAAAAGATACTATTCGGGCAGCCTTTTAAGGGAAAAATAATAAAATGGCACGCTTCGCACAAAAAAAAACCAATGATTTTGACAGTAGTGAGAGTGATTCTTACGAGTACGGTTTTTCGTACTCTACCGACACCTATGCACATATCATCAAGCCAGGTCTAAATGAAAACGTTGTCAAAGAAATTTCTGCAATTAAGAATGAGCCCGAATGGATGCTGAAGTTGCGTTTGGAAGCGTATAAAGCTTTTATGGTCAAACCAACTCCAAGTTGGGGTGGTGATTTATCTGAAATAAACTATGACGCAATTCGTTACTATTTACGGCCAACAGACCAAGCAGGAAAGACTTGGGATGATGTTCCTCCAGAAGTGAAAGCAACTTTTGACAAACTTGGAATTCCAAAAGCAGAACGAGAAGTTTTGGCTGGTGTAAAGGCACAGTATGATAGTGAGGTTATTTATGGCTCATTGCAAAATATTTGGGCAAAAGATGGAGTGATTTTTTTGTCTATGGATGAAGGATTAGCTCAATACCCTGATTTAGTAAAAGATTATTTTAATAGAGTTATTCCGTTTGGTGATAATAAATTTTCGGCTCTAAATACAGCTACTTGGTCAGGTGGTTCATTTGTGTATATTCCAAAAGGTGTCCACGTAAAAATGCCACTGCAAACTTATTTTAGAATTAATGCGCCAAATGCTGGGCAGTTTGAGAGAACGTTAATTATTGTCGA
>CAZDWQ010000029.1:0-2625 GCA_964509285.1 uncultured Pseudomonadales bacterium | reverse complement strand
CAATTTGGAAACCAGAGTGGGTCCCGGTGAAAGAGTTGCAAAAAGGTGACTATGTTTGTACTCCAATTGATAAAACACAGAGTATTCAAGCAAACATTGTATACGAAGTTCCGGTCGGTAGTGGAAGACATGGTTGGCAGTTGGAAAAACTCAGTATTCCTTGTACTGAAGACTTATTTAAACTAATTGGCTATTACCTTGCTGAAGGAAGTATTAGTAGTGGTTCGTATTTAAACTTCTCATTTAATGTCTCAGAGCGAGAATACATTGAAGAAGTAAAGAAATTGATTTTTTCTGTATTTGGAGAAACGAGAGTGAGCGAATCACATCATGAAAAAAATCATGGTACAAATGTGGTTGTCAGTTCTGTAAGATTGTGTCGTTTTTTTGAGCAATTTGGCACGCACTCTAATGATAAGCAAATTCCTGATTGGGTAATGTACGAAGATGTAAAGAAACAGGCATCTTTAATAGATTGTTGGTATAGAGGCGATGGAAATTATTATAGTAAAGCGCTGAAACATGGATTTAAGGAAATGTTTAGAATTTCTACTGTTTCAAAAACTCTTGCTTTGCAAGGAAGAACGATTCTTGCTCGATTAAGAATTGCAAGCTCGCTGAACCTTCGAGATCGAAGTTCAGAAAAAAGACAAACGATGTATAGCTTGGTAATCGGTGGCGAGTACATGATTGAATTTGGCAAGATTGTTGGGTATCCAATTCAACCCAAAATTTGGAGTAAGAAACGAGCTACTGCATATTTTATAGATAATGATTATTTATATGCACCAATCAAAAATATTCAAATAAAAGATGTTGACAATATATCAGTTTATAATTTCAGTGTCAGGGATGATGAAAGTTATATTGCTGGTGGGGTGGCGGTTCATAATTGTACTGCTCCAAGTTTCTCAACTGGTTCGCTTCACGCTGCAGTTGTCGAGATCTATGTTAAAAAAGGGGCGCGATGCCAATACACAACTGTACAGAATTGGTATAAAAATATTTACAATTTGGTAACCAAGCGTGCATATGTTGAGGAAGAAGGTGAAATGGTTTGGACCGATTTTAATATGGGTTCAAAACTTACAATGAAGTATCCTGGGTTTGTGCTAGCTGGAAAAGGAGCAAAGGGTGAAGCGCTTTCTATGGCGATGGCTGGATCTGGTCAACACCAAGATACTGGCTCAAAAGCAATTCATTTGGCTCCATATACAAGTTCAACGATTGTTGCAAAATCAATTAGTAAAGGGAGTGGAAGAACAAGCTATCGTGGTTTAATTAATATTGGTCCTAATGCTCACCACAGCAAAAATACAGTTATTTGCGATGCATTGCTACTTGATGCCTTGTCTCGTTCAGATACCTATCCAGTTGATAAGATTTTTAATAAACAGGTTGAGGTTCAACACGAAGCAACAGTTTCTAAAATTGGTGATGATCAATTATTTTACTTGATGAGCCGTGGCGTTTCTGAAGAACAGGCTCGCAAATTAATTGTGAATGGATTTATTGATGATTTAGTACGAAAGTTGCCGTTGGAGTATGCGGTTGAGATGAATCGGTTGATTGATCATGAGATGGAGGGAAGTATTGGATAGTTTCTATTTTTAGTTACAGAAAGTTTGTGTGAATCGTTCGTTGCGAACCTTCGGTCCGAATCAACTCACTAACTCACACAATCCTTTCTGTTTCAAATAAAAAATATCCAATACTTCTTGAAAAAAGAAGATGAAAACATACAGAATAGAAAAAAACCAAAAAGAGACAATCAAAATTATAGAACCAGGTGAATATTTGGTTGAGTTGGTTGGTGAGGGAGCAGAGGCAGAAATCACTGGTGCATTTTTAGCAGAAGATTCCCAGAATATCGATGTAAATATTACGATTCATCACAAAGCAAAAAATACGTTAGCAAATACGACATTGAAAGGTGTGGGTAGAGATAAATCAAAAATCAGATTTTTTGGCAGAATTATTATTGCTCAAGATTGTGGAGCCAGTAACTCATTTTTGACAGAACGGATTTTATTGCTCTCTAATCAGGCAACAGCAGAAGCTGTTCCAGAACTAGAAATTTTAACAGACGATGTGAAGTGTTCCCATGCTGCTAGTATTTCACAAATCCCAGAACAACAGTTATTTTATTTAATGTCCCGCGGGTTGCCAAAAAAGCAGGCAGAAGATTTAATTATTGAGGGGTTTTTGGAGATAGAGTGATTTGTGTTGCTAAACTTTACTATGGTAGACTATGTCAAGTAAGTTTAATTGGTAATATAAGGAGAAGATATGGAAAAACAAATGCCAACAGAAGTAAGAATTGCTTCAGGAGAAAAATTTAGAATTGGTGTAATAGTGTATAGTAAAGAACCTTTCGCGCCTACACATAAGAATGAAAGCGGTAGTCCTTTAGCTCAAGTTACTTTAAGTAACAATGAAAAAGTGTGGATATATACCACTGGTGTAAAGAAATGGTTACCAAGTATGTAGTAATCCAACACCTCAAAATTGGAAAAGACTATAATATAAGTTACAAACAGGTTCAATAGTCAATTCTAGTTATCAGTTTGTTATTAGATCTACTGCATAATTGCACATTAACAAACCGAATTCACCCAAAGTCTT
>CAZDWQ010000028.1:0-11604 GCA_964509285.1 uncultured Pseudomonadales bacterium | reverse complement strand
GTTTCAAGTACTTGTGTGGTTTTATTGAGTTCTTCTAAACTATTTGCACTTAAGGTCATGTAAATAGAGATTTGAAAGAGCTTTTCCTGTCCTCTTTGGATTTTGTCCTTCAGTTCCATTGCAGATTCAAGCGGATCAGTGATTTCAGAACCGATCACTTTTCCAGCTTTGAGCATGCTGCGTTTAGTTGACTCAAGTTCGGTGATTTTACGATTTAGTTTTGGCAATGCCATCAGAGGATCAACGTGCTCAATGTGATATGAGATATCTAAATCGTGATTAAAATTAATCAGCATATTGAGCCAACCAACATTGGCAACATATGGATAGCCAGAGATAAACAGCGTTCTCACATAAGTATCACCCATTTGTAGGTAGGTTGATTCTTCCATCAGGCCTGAGTAAGAAATTAAATCAACCTGATCTTGTTCTCCAAAACTAAACTGAAGTGAAAGACGTTCCCTTCGTTTTTTCTCCTGTTGGGTTTTAAACTTTCGAACCTTTTTCCGTTTCCATTTTTGTAAGCTGTGGTAGTGGGTTTGAATAGTGTTAAACATAATTGTGTTGTAGTATTGCTTTCATAGTAGTACTGGTTAATTCTTGAGTTTTTATCTGACCTTTGTTGTAGAAGCTATAGAAGAGATGTAAGACTTCTAAGCTATCAAGCTTCCGGGCTTTCATGCCTAGTTTTTCTAGAGCTTTAATAACCATATCTTGAGTTAAATTGAGCTGAGCTTGAGCGAGTTCGAAGGTATTGCCTTTTGTTTCTGGTTTGTAAGGTAGGACGATGTAAAACTTGCGAGACAAGATTTTGTTTCCCGATACGAGCTGGCGCATAAATTGAGTGTAGTCATTAATTTGTTCTACGTATTGCTTTTCATCTTCTGTTTCTTTGAGTAGATCAATGGAATCAACGTATTGATCAATATCAACTTCACGAATGCGGATTAGAATTTGTAATTGTGATGGGAGGGAGTTTAGAAACGTTTGAAAGCTATCAATCAACACATCCTGTTCAGCCTCACTTTTAAGCTCAAAGTTAACTGAGGATGTTTCAATGACAAGTCGATGCTCATTGTTTGGCAATACCAAGATCCCATCGCGAACTTCCTTGATTGCGATTTGGTTGCGAGAGCTGACTTTATTAAGAGATTTTTTCAAAAGCCACATTGAGTCCTCCTTTCTTGCCAGAGCGATAGGTTAAGTTGAAATCTGTTGTGTCTAGAAGATGGCGAAGTTTCAGTATATCTTTGATATCAGGGGTGTTTACTTGTTTTGAAACTGCTTTTTTCTCTATAGAAGTATCAATTGCAGCAGTTTGAATCTTTGGCTTTATTACTTCTCGATAACCAGCTGAGTTCTTGTTATAGATATAATACTTTGGTCTTGCGTTGTACCGAATCAAAACAACTAGCCAGCTAGCGATGATTCTGCCTTTGACTCTGATAGCTAGTGTGATGCTTAATACAGCAAAAATGCTCGCCAGAACTAGCTTGTAGATAACAAAGGTCATACTTGGTGGTAGGAAAGAGTAGATAAATGTTGCAATTAAGACTGGCATGAGCAAGAGCATGATTTGAGTCAGACTAAAGTTGCCTGCAATTTTGTCTTCTACAGTTGTTATTTGAGCTGGTATGACTTGGCTTCTCATTAGGTAATTACCTTTCTTGGTGTTTTTGATGCGATATTTTTTGCTTGACTTCTAGTCATTGAAGCTGAAGCATTATCTGTTGTCATCACGTTAATAATTTGGTTCCCGAGCTTTTTCATTGCTCCAGAATTAGCGGTATACATCACCATCTGCATCATGAGGTTTGGGGTTTTAAGTAAGGTGATAAAAAGTCCGATTCCCACTGCTATTGAAATGATCGAGTTTTCACTCTGGTCTGGCAGAGTTAGAAATGAGCTGGCAAGCTGAATAATCACCACATGCACAAAGACGATAAAAATACTCACAAGGTAGGTCTTTATGGCTATCAGGGCAAAGTCAGAAAATTTAGGCAGAGCTGACAGTAAAAAAATGAAAGGAGACAAAACTGCCCCTAGGGAAATAAAGATCAAACGGCTAATGTACATAAGCAGTAACACGATTGAGACGATTAAAAACAGCACCATAAATATCAAAATGATCAGTGGTGTAGTTCCAGAGATTACTGCTGTTGGGTTAAAAGCAGCTTCAATCCAAGCGTGGTTCAGTCCACCTGTTGAATCTAAGATAACTTTCACCAACATATTGCAGGTGATAATGGCGTAGTCAGCTAGAAAAAGTGAGATGTTAGCGGCTAAGAAAGTTAGTCCTAGTCTTGGTAGCAATTGTTTTAATTCAACTTCTTCGAAGCCAAAGGTACTGGCACTCATTACTTGTAAACCCATGAGAGCTACAACCAAAATAAATAAAGCGTCTACAATTCCTACAGAAATAAACCAGAAATTACGCACCACCTCATTGTCTAAAAGTGTTGGTGTAGTGGTAAGGTACCCAAGAACTCCGTTCACAATAGGTGCAGTAGAGCTTTCAACAATGTTTTGAATAAAGCCACCAATCGCATCAATGAGCACTTGAGTGAGTCCCTCAGATGGTTCAACTGTTTCAATGCTGACAATATCTACGGGTGTGCCAGATCCAGAAGTAGTTTGTGAATTCAAAGCATGCTGGAACACAGAAGTAACCACGTTTGCAGCTAAAACTAAAGTTAAGCCAATAACTGCATTGCGGATAGTCTTCTTTGCCGATTCAAGGACTTCAGGCTTTCCAGCTGAAGTGATGTATAAGTATCCTGCTTTAACTAAAAAAAAGACCGCTGATGCGGTCGCGATTAAAGTGATGATTTGTAATGTACTGTTTGTATACTCTATGACATCGGGATTGGTTGATTGAGCAAAAAACAGGAGAACTAAACAAAAGGAAAGCAATTGCGGTTGTTCCAATAGTTGTTAGTACTCTTCTCATCAAATCTCGATCCTCTCTAATCAATTACATTCCAGAACCAAATGCAGTGGTGGCAACTTGGCTTACCATGTTTGAAATAACAAAGGCACCAAGTACTAAGGTAAGTCCAACTGCAGAATACAGAATAGTTTTTTTAGATTTCTCTAATGCTTCTGGATTTCCAGAGCTAGTAATGTAACCAACTCCGCCCCAGACGATGAAGCCTGCTGCGATAAAGCCAGATAATGTGACCATGATCTGGATTACTTCCTGAATAAATGATTGAATTTGTCCTACTTCTGCCGACTGAGCAAATGCTGGATTTGCCACGACTAAGGAAGTAAGAAATATGCTTTGGAGAACTATGAGTTTTTTCATAAACACCACCCTTTCACTAATTAAAGTATGTTGGGCAGGTGTTACAAAAAAGCTACCTCACTAGTGGGCAGCTCTTGTTATAACGCTTTACTTTTGGTTGTAAATTGTATCAAATTATATCAGTAGTCTGGTGTATATCAAGAGAGAAAAGTGATTTTGATATCCCGTAACTCTTGAGGTTGTACTATAATGGTGATTATTGCGAAATAAAAAATGGGAAAACAAATTATGAGTACAGACTTAACATTTATTACTAATGAAAATGGTGAAAACCTAAAAAGTAGATTTAATGTTTTGGTCAAAGATACTCGTTTATTCGATATTTTAGTTGGTTATTTTTATACCAGTGGTTTTTACGCGATATACCCTCAGCTCGAAAAAACTGAAAAGATAAGAATCTTAATCGGAATCAGTACCAATAAGCAAACATACGATCTTCTTCAAGTCTCAAAATCCTACAAGGAAATTGGTGATGATATTGGTGAAAGTATTAAAAATGAGATGGATGAGAGTGAAAATAACCATGAAGTTGAGATAGGAGTACATAAGTTTCTTGAATGGCTAAAGTCTGGAAAGCTTGAAGTAAGAGCTTACCCTGAAGAAAAAATTCATTCAAAACTCTACATAATGACCTTCGATGAAGATGATCGAGATCTTGGGAGAGTGATTACAGGTTCCAGCAATTTTACACAGAGTGGTTTAGTAGATAATTTGGAATTTAACGTCGAGCTTAAAAATCCCTCAGACTATAAATTTGCATTGAATAAGTTTAATGAACTTTGGGAAAATGGCATCGATGTTAGTGAAAAATATATTGAAACAATTGAAAAGGATACTTGGATTAGAGAAGACATTACTCCATTCGAACTCTATTTGAAATTTCTCTATGAATACTTCAGAGAAGAAATCAATGAAGAAGAAAATTTGAGTCATAATTACAGGCCAGATAATTTTAAAGAACTGAAATATCAAGATCATGCTGTTATTAACGCTAAAAAAATCGTTGATGAATATGGTGGTGTATTTTTATCTGACGTCGTTGGTCTTGGTAAGACATATATGGGTACCATGCTTTGCCAAGAATTAGCTGGAAAAATTTTGGTATTAGCCCCTCCTCACTTGATTGATGAAAATAATGAGGGTAGCTGGAAAAATTCTTTTAAAAATTTCGGTTTTAGATCTAAAGACTATAGATGTGAGTCAATCGGAATGCTTGATAAAATTATCGATAAGGATCTACATAAAGAATATGACATAGTTTTAATTGATGAATCACATCGATTCCGCACCGAAGAAACTGAAACTTATGCAAAGCTAGCTCAAATATGTCGAGGAAAAAAAGTTATTCTTGTTACTGCTACACCATATAATAATTCGCCAAAGGACTTACTCTCACAAATAAAACTCTTTCAGAGATCAAAGCAAAGTACGATTCCTAATTTACCAAACTTAGAAGGCTTTTTTAAGGTTTTGGACAAAAAACTGAAAGATCTTGATCGAAAAAAAGATAAACAACAGTACATTGATGTTACAAAAGAAAATTCCAAATTAATCAGGGAAAAGGTGCTTAAATATTTAATGGTCAGAAGAACTAGAACTGAGATCGTTAAATACTATGGAGATGATCTTCAGAATCAAAAAATGAGTTTCCCTAAAATTGCTGATCCTGCACCAATATTTTACGAATTTAGCAAAGAAGAAGATGCTGTATTTTTTGAGACTTTAAAAATAATTACCAATGATTTTAAGTATTCTCGTTATACTCCTCTTTTATACTACAAAGGAATTACTAACCAAGAAAAACATCAACAGAAAAACATGATGAAATTCATGAAAATGTTGTTGATAAAAAGACTGGAAAGTAGCTTTTATGCATTTAATAAAACAATTGATCGATTTATTTCTTCGTACGAGAGATTTATTGAAACATACGAAGATGGAAGCGTTTACGTTAGTAGAAGTCATATACAGAAAATTTTCGATTATCTAGATGAAGGAAATTTAGAAGCAATCGACAAACTAGTAGAAGATAATAAGGCTGAAAAATTTGAGACGAAGGATTTTACTGAAAAGTTTATTAGCAACTTGCAAGAAGATCTTGAGATCTTGAGAAATATAAAGAAACTTTGGGCTAATATCTCTAGAGATCCTAAGATTTTAGCTTTTAAAGAAAAACTATCTTTAGAAGAACCAGTAAAAAGTGGTAAGTCTATTATTTTTACTGAATCAAAAGAGACGGCAGAATACCTATTAAAAAACTTACAAGATATTTTTCCAGATCAAATCATTTATTTTTCAGGTGGCAGTTCTCTAGCAGAGAGAGAAATTGTGATGGAAAATTTTGATGCAAATTCCAGAGTCATAAAAAACGACTATAAAGTTCTAATAACAACTGACGTTTTATCTGAAGGTGCTAATCTTCATCAAGCCAATGTTGTAATTAATTACGATATTCCTTGGAATCCCACCAAGATTATGCAAAGGGTAGGACGTATAAATAGAGTCGATACCAAGCATAAAGAAATTTATACCTATACTTTATTCCCTACTGAGCAATCCAACGAACAAATTAAACTAAAAGAACTAGCCGAAGCAAAAATTCAAGCATTTATTACTTTACTTGGGGCAGATGCAAAGCTTCTCACGGACGACGAGATTCCAGAGGGACATAGTTTATTTAGTCGAATGCTTTCAAAAGAAATGATTGAGGGAGAAGATCAAAATGAAGAAAGCGACTTGGGATACTTACAAGAAATCAGAGATATCAGAGATAATGATCCCAAACTGTTTGCAAAAATAAAAAGACTCCCTAAGAAAGCTCGCACTGCAAGAAAATCACAGAACTCTAAAACAGAGCTTTTAACATACTTTAGAAAAGGAAAGATTCAAAAATTCTTTATTGTCGAAAACTCTTCTTCTACAGATGCGCGTGAAATTGACTTTATTGAAGCGGCGAAAACACTTCATGCCAATGCTAGTGAAAAGAGAATGACGATTGATGAGTTGTTCTACCAATTACTTGAAAAGAATCTTTCGATGTTAAATCAGGTAGAAGATTATGAAGAAAATGAATTTTCAACCAAAAGAGGAAGTAGAGATAATGCCGCTAGACTTTTTAAAATCTTAAATGCTAAGCAGGTAAAAAATTATGAAAAGTTTACTGAGGATGACGAAGAATACGTGCGAAGAGTTATCATTGAACTTAATAGCGGAGGTATACCTAAAAAAGTAACTCAAAAAATTTATCAAGAGTTATCTCAAAATATTGAGATTATTAACAATCCCATCAAGATTTTGGGGGTTCTAAAGACTACTCTTCCATCAGAATTTTTAGAAGATTCAGATAATGGTGTAAACATGAACGCTTCTGCAAAAAAGGAAATTATTCTTTCAGAATACTTTAAAGGTAACTAATTTTTATGAAACAAAATGATGCTAAAAAAATAATCAAAGAGGTTTTTAGTACAGAGTTTAAAGATGGTAAATTCCAACGCTTTATTAGCAATTTGCTAAAAGATTTTACAAGAGTTAACAAAAATGTTGACAACACCTATGTAAAAGATTCCTTTAAATCATTTATTGACAACTATAGAGTACTTGGTTATTTCGAAGATGATAAATCACAAAAGATAGATATCTTAGAAGTAAATTTAACAAATGATAAATCACTGGATAAAGCAAGAACAGCCCAAAGAAATTTCGTTGCAGATTACTTAAAATCTAATAACAAACTGGCCGCATTAGTTGCATTTATCCCACAAAATAAAAATGATTGGCGTTTCTCACTTATAAAACTTGAGCATTCTCTAGAAGTTAAAAATAACAAGATTACTACTAAAGAAGAAATTACACCCGCAAAAAGATGGTCTTTTTTAGTTGGGAAAAATGAAGGCACACATACTGCACAGAGCAGGTTTGTTAATTTACTTGCAAGCAATCAAAAACCAAACCTTGAGGAACTTGAGTCAGCGTTTGATATTGAAGTCGTAACTAATGAGTTCTTTGAAAAATACAAAGAACTTTTTTTAGTTTTTAAAGAGAATTTAGAAAAAATAATTTCAGATGATGAAAGTGTTAAAAACGAGTTTAGTTCTAAGGAAATAGATACTGTTGATTTTGCAAAGAAAACAATGGGTCAGATTGTCTTTCTTTATTTTCTTCAAAAGAAAGGTTGGTTTGGAGTTGCTCCAGAAAAATCCTGGGGAGATGGACCTAAGAACTTTTTAAGAGAACTTTTTGCTAGAAGATCAAAATATGGTAAAAACTTTTTCAATGATGTATTGGAGCCACTATTTTATGAGGCTCTAGCTCAAGACAGAGGTAAAAATTCATTTTATCCAAAACTCAATAACTGTAAGATGCCGTTTTTAAACGGTGGTTTGTTTGAGCCAATGAATGACTATGCATGGGAAACTACTAACATCGACATCCCAGATGAAGTGTTCTCCAATAATTTTCCCACAAAAAATGGAGATAAAGGCAATGGTATTTTAGATGTTTTTGATAGGTATAACTTTACTGTTAATGAAAATGAACCTTTAGAGAAAGAAGTTGCTGTCGATCCAGAAATGCTTGGTAAGGTTTTTGAAAATTTGCTCCAAGTGAGAGATAGAAAAAGCAAAGGAGCCTTTTACACACCTAGAGAAATTGTGCATTACATGTGCCAAGAGTGTCTGATCAATTATTTAGAGTCTGAGACTGAAGGGATTGAAAGAAAAGACATTGAGAGTTTTATCTATACGGGCGATAGAATTATTGAAAATGACAGTGTCGCCCTAAAGAAGATTAGAGAAAAGCAAAAACGAGGTTATAAGTATACTGGCAAATATGAGCTCTTATTGGCTGAATCTATTATTAAGAAGGCAAATGAGTTGGATGAGCTTCTAATGAACATCAAAGTTGCTGATCCAGCTGTCGGTTCAGGAGCTTTTCCATTAGGAATGATTAATGAAATCGTCAGAGCCAGAAAGATCTTAAACATTTATTTAGATAAAAGACTAACCGACTATCAACTTAAAAAACATGCTATTTCTAATTCGATTCATGGAGTTGACATTGATCCCGGGGCAGTAGAAATTGCCAAACTGCGTTTGTGGCTAACTCTTATTGTAGAGGAGTCTACTCCAAGTCCACTTCCCAATCTTGATCACAAAATAATGCAAGGCAACAGTCTGATTTCAGAGTATGAAGGAATTAAATTGTTTGATGAAGGAATATTTGAAAAATCAAAAGAGTTTAAAGCTGAGCAGTTACCTTTTGGCTTTGGTAAATCAAATTCAGAAATAAAACTTGAAGATTTGCAAAATAAAACAAGCCAGTATGTGGATGAATCACAAAAGACAAAAAAACAAACATTGAAAGAAGATATTGATAACTTGAAATGGGAAATTATTGTGGAGTCATTTAAAGAACAGAAAAAGATCAATGAGCTCAATGATCTAATAAAACTTAGACATAAAAATATTAAACCATTTTTTATCTGGAAACTTGAATTCAGTGATGTATTTAAGGAAAAAGGTGGTTTCGATATTGTTATTGGAAATCCACCTTATGTAGGAGAAAAAGGTAATAAAAAAATCTTTAGAGAAATTTCTCATAGTAATCTTGGAAGATTTTATCAAGGAAAAATGGATTTATTTTATTTTTTCTTTCATCTGGCACTAAATATTGGAAAGAATAGCTCTCAAAGTGCTTTTATTACAACAAATTATTATATTACCGCAACGGGAGCAAAAAAACTTAGAGATGATTTAAGAAAAAGGTCGATAATAAAAAGATTAATTAATTTTAATGAATTAAGGATTTTTAAGACGGCTTTAGGGCAACATAATTTGATCACTGTGTTTTCTAAGGATCAAAATTTGAAATATAAATCAGAAAATTTAATAACTAATGAAAAAGGTGTAGCAAATGAAATATTGCTAAACAGTATTCTTCATGAAGTAAACTCTAAAACAGAATATTATAAAGTTTCTCAAGAAAACTTATATGATGGAAATGATTTATACATCAGAATAAGCGGAATTAATAATAAAAATAAGCCAATTGATAAAATATTAAATAAAATAAAAATCCAGGGTACAAATTTAGGAGGAAAAGATGGTTTATGTGAAATAAATACTGGTATTATGGGTGGTTGTGATTCAATAACAAAAAGAAATATCGCATATACTACACCAGATATTATTAAGAAAAATGAAATAAAAATTGGAGATGGTGTTTTTGTTTTAAACAAGAAGGATGATCAAGAGGCATTGGAGTTAATTGGTGATAATAGTTACTTAAAAGATTTTTATAAGAATTCTGACATTTTTAGATATTCATGCTCAAATTCAAGTGATAAGAAAATAATTTTTTCGTCAACTGAAAATAATGCTTTCAGTGAAAAGAAAATACGTGATCATTTAAATAAATTTGAGGCAATACTAAAAAAAATTAGAGCAATTAATAATGAAAAATTAGAATATTATCCATATCTTAGAAGAGGCACATCGCACAAACATATTTTTGAAGGAGAAAAAATAGTTGCTCCTCAAAGATCTAAGACAAATACTTTTGGTTTCA
This sequence comes from uncultured Pseudomonadales bacterium, assembly GCA_964509285.1. Classification (GTDB taxonomy): domain Bacteria; phylum Patescibacteriota; class Microgenomatia; order UBA1400; family PJMF01; genus VFLK01. The sequence continues at coordinate 1,733 of CAZDWQ010000028.1, read as the reverse complement.
ATAATATCCCTTGGTATGCCAGTGCAGATGTATATTTTATTACCTCAAAAAAAGATTCTAAAATTCAATTGAAATACATTCTTGCACTTTTAAATTCTAAAATCTATTTTCAATGGCTTTACAACAAGGGAAAGAGAAAAGGAGAAAATCTTGAATTGTATCAAAAGCCATTATCAGAGATTCCTATAAAAGTAATTTCAAAAACTGATCAACAGCCATTTATTGATCTAACTAACCAAATATTAGAGATCACATCTGCTAATGGCTATGACCCTCAAAAACCAACTATCGAACAGCTTAACTTAGAGAAAAGAATTAATCAGTTGGTATATGAATTATATGAGTTGACAGATGAGGAAATTAAGATAGTAGAAGATGCATCTAAATGAATATATCCAAATCCGACTACATGCTTTTTCTCCGCCACCCAGCTTGGTTGTGGTTAAAGAAGTATGACAAAGACAAACTACCACTCGTTGATGAAAACACTCAAGCCATGTTTGACGCAGGCCATGATTTCGAACAGTATGCCGAAAGCTTATTTCAAGGTGGCATAAAACTTGGCTTCAATAACTACAACGAATACTTGAGTCTTCCCGCTCGCACCACCCAAGCCCTTCAAAATGGTGCAGAAGTTATTTTCCAAGGCAGGTTTGAAGCAGACAACCTCACCTGTGTTGTGGACGTACTGCAAAAAAATCCTGACAACTCATTTGATCTTATCGAAATTAAGGCCAGCACTAAAGCAAAACCAGAACATGAATATGATCTGGCATTCCAATTATTAGTCTTGGAAAAAGCAGGTCTAAAGATTCGTAGTGTCGCGGTAATGCATGCAAATAAAGAATATGTCCGTGAAGGTGAAATTGATCCTGTTGGTTTGGTTGATAAAACAGATATTACAGATAAAGCTCGCGCCTTAATGAGCTCTACACTTTTACAGGTAGATATGGCTTTTGAAGTTTTAGCAAATAAAACCATGCCAGATGTTTCACCAAGATACATTAATCAACTTGGTATTCCAAATAAATCATCTCAATGGCTTGTAGAATGGATGGAGATATATAAAAACATCAAAGGTAACTATGACACCTACTCCATTTACAACCTTGCTTATCCAAGCCCCGAACAACTTGGGAAACTAGAAGATCTTGGTATTTCTTCAATTCACGATATGAAAGAAGACCAAGCTTTAAGAGATAAACAACGGGTGCAGATTAGAACCACTAAAACTAATCAGCGAATTATTGATAAAGAAAAAATTAAAGCCTTCTTGGATACATTCCAGTATCCACTCTACTTTTTTGATTATGAAACGCTTTCAACAGTTGTGCCTCAATTTGATGGTTATAGTCCATACAAGGATTATCCATTCCAATACTCATTACATGTAATTGAAAGCCCAGGTGCAGAAGTAAAACACTTGGAGTATTTGCACAACCAAGCCAGTGATCCAATGCCAGAATTACTAGCGCAGCTCAAACAAGATATTGGTGCAACTGGTACTGTGCTTGCTTGGAACATGAGTTACGAAAAAGGTTGTAATGATCGAATGGCTGAACTGTTTCCAGATTATGCAGATTTTCTAGTAGATCTCAATGATCGTATTGATGATTTAATGACTCCATTTGCAAAGATGTGGTTTTTTGACAAAGATTTCTTTGGTAGTGCGTCAGTTAAAAAAGTTATGCCTGTCTTAGCTCCTGAGTTAAGTTACAAAGAGCTCAATGTTT
>CAZDWQ010000027.1:0-11622 GCA_964509285.1 uncultured Pseudomonadales bacterium | reverse complement strand
ACTTAACAAACATTAAAAAGTAACCAAGTGTTGCACTTCATGTGCGAATGCAGGAACTTGGGAAATCTGTTACAATACACCTCTAGTAAAAAATATATGCGAACGAGTAGATCAGAGTCCTGATTTATCTGCTCAATCGCACTCTTTGCAGGAATGCAAACAGAGAGGAAATAAGGACAGTATGAAATTAGATTTTTCAAAACTTCCAAACAAAGCACCAGAGTATGATTTGATGGATCTGCTCGAGGCAAGTTGCCATTTTGGTCATCAAAAGGCTAAAAGACACCCAAGAATGAACGAATACATCTACGCAGAAAAAGATGGTGTTCATATTTTTGATTTAGCAATCACTGCAAAACAATTACAACTTGCATACAACTTTGTATACGATCAAGCTGTAAAAGGGAACACCATGGTTATGGTTGGTACCAAAAAACAGGCTAAAGAATTAGTCGAGACTGCAGCAAAAGAATCTGGTTCTCACTATATTACTGCTAGATGGCTTGGTGGATTTTTAACCAACTGGACTCAAGTAAAATATTCCTTAAAAAGAATGCTTGATATTGAAGCTGGATTAAAATCTGGTAAATTTGATGGTTATACAAAATTCGAAAAAGTTCAACTCGATAAAGAAAAGACAAAATTGGCTCGTTTTTTTGAAGGTTTAAGAGATTTGAAAAAATACCCAGACTTTTTATTCGTTGTTGATATTCACAGAGAAAAAAATGCAGTTAGAGAAGCAAAAAACATGGGTGTTCCAGTTGTTGCAATTGTTGACACAAACTCTGATCCAGAAGGAATTGACATTGTGATCCCAGCAAATGACGACGCAGTACGAAGTCTTGGTTTCTTAATTGGTGAAATCAGCAAAGCTTACCAAGAAGGTAAGAAAGAAGCTGGTAAATCTGCAAAAGCTCCAGTTGTTGAAACTGAAGTAAAAAAAGCTAAGGCAAAGGCTGAAAAAGCAGAAGAGACAAAAGAAGAAGTAAAAGACGCTACCAAATAATAAAAAGGAATTCACAAAATGACAAATTACACAGCAAGTGATGTTAAAAAACTCAGAGAAGAGACTGGTGCAGGCATGATGGACTGTAAAAAAGCTCTTGATGAAGCTAATGGTAATTTTGAAGAGGCAAAAGAAGTAGTCAGACAGAGAGGTTTGGCTTTAGCTGAGAAAAAATCAGATAGAGAAACCAAAGAAGGCTATATTGCTTCTTACGTCCATGCAAACAGTAAAGTTGCTGCATTAGTTGAAATCCTTTGTGAAACTGATTTCGTTGCAAGAAATGCTGAATTTCAGACAATGGTTCGTGATGTTGCAATGCACATAGTAGCTATGAATCCTGCAACTATTGCGGACTTACTTGAAGATCAATTTATCAAAGACCCTGAGAAAACTGTTGAAGAATTAGTTAAAGGTGTATCTGGAAAAATTGGTGAAAAGTTTGTTGTAAACAGATTTGTTAGATACGAAGTTGGTGAAGAGAACAAATAAGTTTACTTGAATTGAAATAGGCCCCCGGCAGCTTTCTGGAAAATTTCAGGATTAGTTCGCAAACAAAGTGCACCACTTGATGCGGTAGAATACCGCAGAAAGGGGTGTAAGAAATGAAATACAAACAGATAAGTTTGTACGAACGGGAAGTTTTGTATGCACTGAAGTTGCAGAACAAAAGTTTCCGTGAGATAGGAAAATTGCTTGGAAGAAGTCACACAACTTTGAGTCGGGAATATGAGCGTAATGCACATCATATTTGTGTATGTAAGAAAAAGATTGAGAATTGGATGAAGTCCAGAACAAATCTCAGGGAGATTAGGGATAGATCATCCAGAATATTCCATACATCAAGAAACAGTAACAACGGTACTGAACATGCAAAGTATGAAGTAATCAAAAAAACAGCTTAGTATACCATTCTGTTTTTTGTCCCAACTTTTATCCTCCTCTTGCTAACGGCTTGCCGTCAAGGCGAGGCCTTCGTTGTTATCCCCTCAATCCCAGTTAATGGCTATATGCCAATTAGTTGAGTGGAAATTGAAGTATTACCTGAAAATGACTTTGCTGTCACGTTTAGCGATATCAACGTATATGCTCCAGTGGGGGCGACTGTTGATAAAGTTCAACAAAGAGTCGGCCGGTATGTTATCTATACCGGCATTCTTTTTCCGGTAGACCGCGAAATGACTATTGAAACTTCCGATGAAACTTCCGACATCTCTTATTATCAGATTATCGAAACTGTCGATTCAGGGGAAATCGAGTACCAACTGGTAAATGAAGATGGTAGAGTTCTTTGTGAGATCTCTTATTTTGAAGGAGGCATGAGTGCGAGTTGGGGTGAATACCCCTGCATGACGTTGCTTTCTTCAGAATTGGATGGTGTTGCCGGTTTTTCCGGTAACCATGGGGGAGTAATTCTTCTTGGGGACTTTGAAGAAGTAATGATTAGATAAATTAGGATTAGGAAATTTCATTCTGTTTTTTTTAGTAAGACCCCGCCATTGGCGGGGTCTTTTTGTTCTTATGGCAATAACCTTTTTATTTCAAACTATACAAACACTTATTTTCTTTACACTCAATAAGTCTAAAATTTTTGTCTTTGTTAATTCTGTTATTAAACTCATTTGCATTTAGACTTCTGTAACCATTGTATTCAAAGTTACTTTGGTTCATGTCTTCATATAAATCGTAATGAACTAGTATAAAATCAACATTCGCAGTTTTTAAAAGAGTAATAGCTTTTTCACTTGGAAACTCCTGCCATAACACGTCCCACTGTGTTTCTCGTTCTGGTGGAGTGAACCCACTGACTCCATTGTATAAAGTTTTGCCATGATAGGTTTGGTAGAGTAGTCGGTCATTTTCCAAATATGCATATGGCATCATTCTCCAAGAAAAGACAGGAAATTCTGCTAAAATTACTTCATCGTTTTTTTTAAAACTGCTATCTACACTTTTTTTACTTTGAGTTTTTACTACTTCATAAATTTCTGGAACTTTTGTTGGGATTTTGTACAGTTCGAATTTTGAGAAGTGGAAAAATAATTGAGTGCTGAGCAGAATACCAAAGAAAAAATATAAGAATTTTTGTTTTAATCTAGAATTATTTACGTAGTAGCCAAAGAGTAGTGTTAGTCCAAAGTTGAGCAATAAAATCCACCGCGAGCTTGCTCGAAATGCTTGAAACCCAGGAATAATATAATAGAGAACTGCATACGGAAGGGGGAGAGGAATCCCCAAAATTTTAAAAGTTTGATCATGAATTTTTAACACAGGACCAAGCATTAGAACAATGCCAACTAACGCAATTACGAGTGCAATTTTTGGTGTTACTGTGACAGATAATAAATTTGTTTTATTTTTTAGATTACTTAAAGTTTTTTTTCTTGTTCTCCAAAGAAGAAAGAGCAGGGTAAAGTCTAAAAGTAAATCAATTTGAAACAGTCTTTCTAACGAAAACGCAAAGTGTGCAGTATCTCGAATTGTCCTGGTATATCCAAATTGTTGCGAAGTTGAAAAGTAAGGGAAGAAAACTATGCCCAAAATTATTGTTGAAAATAACAAGTAGTAGCAAACTAGAAACCAATTTTTTTTAATATGTGCCAATTTTGATTTTGAAAATAGGAATGGAACCAAAGCAAAGACTATAAAAAATCCATTCATTGGTGAATTGAGCGTTTGATATAAAAATGTGCAGATTGCCAGTAACAACCACTGCCATTTATTATTTTCAAACCATTTTAATAGAAACAAAAAAGTAAGTGGCAACCCGGCAATTAGATATGTGTGTAAATGTACTACATAACTCATTTGAATTGTAGAAAAAGTAAAAAAGAGGGCAGTAAAATGAGACGAGAGGTTAGTGAACTTTAGCTGTTTTCCTAAAAAATAACTAGATAAATATAAAATAATTGTGCCAGTGATTAAATGAAAATTTTGCATTTCCACACTATTTTTTGTAAAAAATAAAAGTGGAATATTCAATATAGCGGTAGAAATAAACGGGTCAGAAAAGGTAAGCGTATTTTTAAAAGGAAAGTATATCGGCATTTGAAAAATATCTTTGCCCTGCATTAGAAACGTACTGACAGTATAGATTGTCCAAGAGATAAAAATGCCATCAGCACGTGATGTTAAATGGGTAGAAAAATGTTGCAACACTGGGTATAAAAAAACAGTTGTAAAAAAAATGGCAATCGCAATCACAAACAAAATTGTAAAAACTGCTGAGACACTTTTTTTCATCTGGAAAACTATATCAAAATATATCTGTACTAGCAACATGAGTTCAAGATCGCAAACCGAGAGATAGAAATGCTATACTCAATTATATGAAAATCGCCAAAATCTATGCCCAAGAAATTCTAGACTCTAGGGGAAATCCAACCGTTGAAGCAAAAGTTATTTTAGAAGGCGGTGTGTTTGCAACTGCCAGCGTACCTTCTGGTGCCTCTACTGGTTCACACGAAGCACTAGAACTTCGTGACAAAGAAAGCCCAAGGTATTTGGGAATGTCAGTGATGCAAGCGGTTGAAAATGTAAACACCTGGATTGCTGCGGAGCTGACCGGTATGGAAGTAACAGAGCAACAAGCAATAGACGACAAAATGATCAAGCTTGATGGCACTGAAACAAAAAGCAAGTTTGGTGCAAATGCAATTTTGGCAGTTTCAATGGCGGTGACAAAAGCTGCAGCAGTGTCCCTAAATATTCCGCTATACCAATATGTAGCGCGACTTTTTAATAACTCGGAAAAAGAATATACAATGCCAATTCCGATGATGAATGTTTTAAATGGTGGCCGACACGCTATTGGTTCAACTGATATGCAAGAGTATATGATTATGCCTGTTGGAGCACCAAATGTTGCAGAAGCTATTCGTTGGGGTTCTGAAGTTTTTCATATTTTGGGTAAAATGTTGAAAGAAAAAGGTTTCCAAACGACTGTTGGTGATGAAGGTGGATATGCACCAGCATTCAAAAAAAATGATGAGCCGTTTGAGTTGATGATTGCTGCAATCAAGGAAGCTGGCTACAAACCTGGTGAGGAAATTGCGATTGCCCAAGATCCTGCTGCAAGTGAGTTTTACAAAGATGGTACGTATGTTTTGAAAACTGAGAATCGATCTTTGAGCAGTGCGGAAATGATTGCACTATATGCTGGCTGGATAGAAAAGTACCCGATTGTTTCTATTGAAGATGGTTTGGCAGAAGACGATTGGGACGGATTTGTGGCCATGAATAAAGTTATGGGAGACAGAGTGCAACTCGTTGGTGACGATTTGTATGTGACAAATATTAAGCGTTTACAAAAAGGAGTTGATTTGGGAGCAGGCAACTCTATCTTGATTAAACTCAACCAAATTGGAACGGTTTCTGAAACTATCGCCGCAATTAAACTTGCAAAAGAAAATAGAATGACTGCAGTTGTTTCCCACAGGTCGGGCGAGACAGAAGATACGTTTATCGCAGATTTTGTTGTTGGCGCAGGGACTGGGCAGATTAAAACTGGGTCGCTTTCTAGAAGCGAGCGGGTGGCAAAATATAATCGCTTGATGACTATTGAGCGCGAGCTCGGAGAGCGAGCGCACTATGCAAAGTTTCCGTTTAAAAAGTAATCAACAGTAAACTTGGGTTTTTATTTCAAAAAATAGATGACTAAATAATCAACATTCCGTCCCCAAAAGAATAGAAACGGTAGTTGTTTTTTATAGCATGCACATATGCTTTGCCAACACTGTTTTCTAAGAACGTACTAAATTCTTGAGTTGTATTTGGGGCTGTGACAAATGCTGAAACTAACATGAGCAAAGTTGATTTTGGCAAATGAAAATTGGTAATCAAACCATCGACACATTTGAATTTGTATCCTGGATACATAAATATATCAGTTTCTCCATTTTTTTGCTGTATAACAATTTTTTTATCTACGACTTTTGAGGCAGATTCAAGAACGCGAGAGCTCGTAGTTCCCACACAAATAATCTTGCCACCATTAGCTTTCGTTTGCATAATTAACTTGGCAGTTTCTTTTGTAATTTCATACCATTCAGAGTGCATATGATGTTCCAAAATATTTTCAGTTTTTACAGGTAAAAAAGTTCCTAACCCAACGTGAAGGGTAACTTCAGCAATGTTCACACCTTTTGCAAGTAGTTTTTTTTCAAGCTCTTGTGTGAAGTGCAAACCTGCGGTTGGTGCAGCGGCACTGCCATCATACTTAGCGTAAATAGTTTGATATTTCTTGCGAATGTCATCACTGTCTTTGGTTGTATCAGCAATATATGGGGGTAGGGGAGTGATACCAATTTTTTCGAGGGTTTCTATAAACTGTGGTCCCATTTGGTTGAATTCAATCAACCGAGTATAGCCCTCGTTTGTTGTTGCAAGGCATTCTGCAGTTAGAAGGGTAGAGTCAAAAAAAACTTTTTGTCCAGGTTTCATACCTGGTTTTGTGAGACATTCCCAAGTTTCTGAACTTGCAGTTTGAGCAACTTTTTTAGTCAATAAGATTTCAATTTTTCCACCAGTTTCTTTTGTACCAAAGATGCGAGCGGGGATAACTTTTGTATTGTTGCGAACTAATAAATCGCCAGGTTGTAAGTATTGAGCTAAATTATAAAAATGGTCATCAATAATTTCTCCAGTTTGCTTATCTAAAATCAGTAATTTACTTGAATCACGAGGTACGGCAGGAACTTTTGCAATTCTGTCATTTGGAAGTTCGTAGTTAAAATCTGATAGTTTCATAAGTGATGCTCTCAATTCAGAAGTAGTATTATATAATATATTCTCTGGCAAACCAAGAATATGCAGATGAGTGGGCCAAAAAATATGAAGCAATTTGAATTTCAGCTACAAAAGAAAAAAGGTACAATGCGTGCCGGTGTTATTCATACACAGCGAGGCGAGGTTAAAACTCCGATTTTTATGCCCGTAGGGACGCTTGCGACGGTTAAAGCACTCGACACTCAGGACATTGCAGACCTTGATGCTCAAATTATTCTTTCAAACACATACCATTTGTATTTACGTCCAGGAATGGAAAAACTGCAGAAAATGGGCGGGGTTCACAAATTTATGGGTTGGGACAAACCAATGCTGACAGATTCTGGCGGATTCCAGGTTTTTTCGTTAGGAAGACAACAAACAGCTGGGCAAGCTGGCACACGTAAACTTGGTGTGAAAATTACAGAAGAGGGTGCTCAATTCATTTCTCATATTGATGGCACGAAACATTTTATGAGTCCAGAGGATTCAATTCAAATTCAGAGAGAAATTGGTGCTGACATTATCATGGCATTTGATGAGTGTGTTTCTGATCATGAAGAGAAAAAATATGTAGAGCAATCAATCGCAAGAACAAACAGATGGGCAAAGCGATGTTTTGATTTTTGGAACTTGCACAAAAGAACTAGTGTTTATGGTAATTACCAGGCTTTATTCGGCATTATTCAAGGAGCAATGTTTAAAGATTTGCGCGAAGAGTCTGCAAAATTTATTACTAGTTTAGACTTTGATGGTATTGCTTGTGGCGGAGAAACAGTGGGCTATAACATGGAAGGCACGAAGGAGCTGATGGGTTGGATAGAAAGTATTTTGCCAGAAAATAAGCCAAGATATGCGATGGGTTTGGGTCGCGACCCGCAGGATATCGTTGACGCCGTCTTGGCAGGTTTTGATATGTTTGATTGCGTTGGGCCAACTAGATTGGCTCGTAATGGAGCGTTGTATTTTGGAAACTTAAATACTGCTGATGGCGCAACCAGGACTCCAGAGCTTGGTGGCGCGCCAGTTCCTTTTTTTGAAAGCCCATACAAAAATGGTCGTCTGAATATTGGGAATGCACAGTTTGCAACAGATCAGAGCGTTATTCAACCAGGATGTGATTGTCAGACCTGTAAGAATGGGTATTCCAGAGCATATTTAAATCACTTGTACAAAACAAAAGAATTAACCTTTTATCGCTTAGCATCAATTCATAACGTGCATTTTATGGTGCGATTGAGCCAACAACTACGTGATTACATTCTTGAAGAGTAGTTTTGTTTCAGCATATACTTGTGGAAGATGAAACATGATTCAAGAAAACCAAAACGAACATCTTCCGAAAAAAGAGTAGCAATTGCGAATTTTTTCCAAAGAGTTTTTTTTGTATTTGGAGCAATAATTGCAGTGGCAGCAACACTGTATTTTTTCGTTCTTCCTTCGATTTTAAACCGAGATATGTTCGCCAAAAATATTTTGATCGTTTCGAGCAAATTAGATGTTGCTAGCAAAAATATTTACTTTGCACATATTTCAGGAAACGAGACAAAAAATATAATTGTTAGTATTCCGGCAGAGCAAAGTATTACAGTTCCAGGAGGGTACGGAGATTACCCGTTACAATCGGTCTATCAGTTACTTTTGATTGATAAGAAAGACACCCAGTTTATCAAGTCAGTTTTTTCAGAATTACTTGGGATAGCTGTCGATGAGATTCTTGTAGTTGATGAATCTTTAGATGGAGTCACAGAAAATGAGCTTTCAGGATTTTTTCTTAAGAATGGAGTTAAAAATTTGGCAAGTTTAAAGTTGCACTACTTAAGTAAAAATACTTCGCTCGTTACCCTTGAAAAATTAGAAGATTTCGAAAAGCATTACCAAGAGTTTGCCACGATTTCAGGAGATTTGTACCAATATTGCTCAGTAGCGGTTGTAAACGCTACCGGTGAAAACGGTGTAGCGAGACAAACAGGAGATAGCATTGAAAATACTGGGGCGCTCGTTGTTCGCGTTGATGACTCTCCACAACAGCAAGAAAAGATAAAAATTTATTATGGTTCAGAGCCGATTAATTGCTCACAACTCGCGCGCTCTATATCTGGAATTTTCCGCCAAGAACCAGAGATTTTACCTTTAGAAAGTCTTGAAAATGCACAGCAATACAGGGCGAAAGTAATCGTTGTTGTCGGAAAGTAATCTAGGACCAGCGCACTATTCAGTTGCAAGCAAAATTTGAGTTGTCACAACCCAAACAATTATTCCAAATCGTCGTCAGAATCTATTTGGTCTTCTAGAGTTCGTTCAGTGTCTGTGTCTGTTTCAACAATCTCAACAGGAATGTTTTCTTCTAGAACAATAGCTTCGTCCAGATCGCTCAAAGGGTTCAAGGACATTTTATTTGGAGGGAACGAGTGTGTGCCAACATTTTTGTCTGATTGAACAGTCTCTTTTAAGTACACTTCGCAGGTCTTTGGGTTGCATGAGCGAATTAAACATTGATATTCATTACCGCTAGCCATTAACTTTGAAAGTCTGAAAGACAAATCTTCTGGAAGTGCTCCGACATATTTACCATCAATCTCGACTGAGATAAAACGGTTTTTAATTTTTAACTCACATTCTTTTCCAACGCTGATACAATCTAAAACATTTTTTCCAGCGAGTCTAAACAGAGAAACGATTCTAGTTTTTCCTGGCTCTTCAATAAAATGGCTCTTGCTAAAAGATGGAGCAAGGCAAGTTTGATTATTATGGAGTCTTTCTAGATGTTTTTGAGCAATTTTGTCATTTCTATCTAGATCTAGGACTTGTTTGAAAGTTTTTTTAGCGTCTGCAATTTTATCTAGCTGGACATATGCTATGCCAAGTCTATTGAGTGCATTTGTATTTTCTGGAGCTAGTTCGAGAATTTGGAGATTGTGTTCAATTGCTAGTTGCCAATCGCCATTTTTAGCGTCTTTGATAGCTAGGTCTCTCAGGTCTGTTTGTATGCTCATTTGTTGATCTTCCTGACTTTTTATATTCTATCTTATCGTCGTGAAAGAATACCGCCCAACGGTCTTCATGTCAACATTCAAAACGATCGACAATAGTGTATGATATTCTTGGAGGAAATAGTATGGCAGGTCATAGTAAATGGCACAATATCCAGCAACGAAAAGGTGCTGTGGATGCCAAAAGAGCTAAGGTTTTTGGCTATATTTCAAAACTAATTAGAATTGCGGTGAAACAAGGTGGCACTGGTGACCCAAAGTTTAATCCAGGACTTCGTGTGGTGCTTGAGAAAGCTCGTGCTGCTAATATGCCGAATGTGAACGTTGAGCGTGCAATTCAACGTGGTTTAGGTAAATCTGCGAGTGGCGCATCGATCCAAGAAATTATTTATGAAGGTTTTGGTCCAGGTGGTGTTGCACTGTTGGCAGTTGCGCATAGTGACAATCCAAATAGGACTGCTGCGGAAGTCAAATTTGCGTTTAGTAGAAATGGTGGCTCACTTGGAGGTCCAGGAAGCGCAATGTATATGTTCAAGCGCGACAACGATGGTGGATATGTTTGCACTATGCCACTCGAAATCGATGAGGCTACAACTGGCTCACTGTTAGAATTAGTAGATGCTCTTCGAGGACTTGAAGATATTGAAGAAATATATGTAGCTACAAATATTGAGGAAGGCGAAGAATAAACTTTGAAAACCTATGCGTCGTAGAGAAAAATTTGTTGTTGCATCAGTTATTTCCACTCTAGGACTCATTGGGGTTCAATATGTTTCTCTGGAAATTCGATACATTGCAATTGCGATTTTTGTGGCTTTTTCATACTTGATCTCAACATGGGCACTAGCAGACGATTTACAATCCCACGAGAGGTTTACAATTATCCCATTTCCGGCAATTTATGCGGCAGCAGTCTCTTTATTCTACTTTTTATTGCCAGACAACTTTGTTTCTCAAGTAGCAATCTTGGTGTTATTTGGTGTTGGCATGTATGCGCTATTTTTAACTTCTAACATTTTTTCCGTTGCAAAGGGAAGAACCATTCAACTGGTCCATGCTGCAGGTGCAATCTCGGGGTTATTTGGAGTTTTGATTTCCTTGTTGTTTTCAAATACAGTTTTTTCTTTGAAGTTACCGTTTTATTTGAATACTTTATTGATTGGTTTAGTGCACTTTCCACTTATTTTCATATTGTTATGGTCAGTAAACCTGGAGAACAAGGTTGAAAAGGAAATCGTTGGCTTTTCACTAGTTTTAACTTTAGTTTTAATGGAGTTGGCATTAGTTTTATCGTTTTTTCCTCTGGGAATTTGGTTTTATGCTTTGTTTATTATGTCATTCTTTTATATCGGTATTGGATTGATGCAAAGCTATATTCGTGGAAGACTGTTTGTGAGGACTTTAGTTGAATACTCACTCGTTGCTGCTTTTGTTACGATAGTGTTTTTAGCGGTGGTGCCGTTTAAGTAATCATGATTAGACAGGTAGATGCTATTAAGATAAGTACGAATGATGGTGGATCCGGTGAGGAACGTGACAACATTCGTTCTTCAAGGGCTACCATTACTTCAGAACAAAAGCTCGCGGTTGGTGGTAGTGATGGGATAAAAAGGGCAGTTTTACTAACTCTTCTAGGTAAGGAACAAAATCGTAGACTTTGGTTTTTCTCTAAAGAGTACAGAATTGAAGAAGAAGACGAACTCAAGAAGATAGTAAAGGCATACGCCGTTTTTAGGAGGTTTAAATTACCAGTCCCAAATACAACAAGATATTACCTTGATAAAACAAGGAAAAAGTTTTATTTAGGGTCTTGCCCAGTTAACTGCGTAAACGGAGCAGTTTTTTAAGGTCATCAGCGAG
>CAZDWQ010000026.1:0-11960 GCA_964509285.1 uncultured Pseudomonadales bacterium | reverse complement strand
AAAATTCATGGATAAAACAATTGAGAAAAGACAGTCTAAAAATAAAGAACAATTACTGGAGATACTAAAGAAGACTCCGATTGTTCAAATTGCGTGTGAGAAAGCAGGAGTTGGTCGTGCCACCTATTACCGATGGCGTAAAGAGGATACAGAATTCGCAGAACAATCAGACCAAGCTCTTCTGGATGGAAGTCTGTTAGTCAACGACATGGCTGAATCACAACTCATGAGTGCAATTAAAGATAAAAACATGACCGCTATCATCTTTTGGCTAAAACATCATCATTCCGCTTATTTAACTAAAGTTGAAATTACTTCTGCGAATAAGGCTGAAGACACCTTGAAACCAGAGCAACAGGATGATGTCAAAAAAGCTTTGGTAATGGCAGGCATTCTACCAGCAGAAGAAAGAACTAAAGAATCTAATGGATGAAAAACTATTACAACAACTTCTTACCGACAGAAAGTTTCGTAGACACTCAACCCACTTGAGTCACTATCTCTTTTTCCATTTATACTTTCGTGATTACGTTAAGTATCCAACAGCCAAGTTTCATCGAACAATTTTTCGAGCAACTGAAAAAGAGAATCTTAAAGAACTTTTCATCATGGCCTTTCGTGGATCAGCGAAATCAACAATTATCAGCATGTCCTATCCCATCTGGGCGATAGTTGGTTCACAACAGAAAAAGTTCATAATCATTATTAGCCAAACGCAAAGCCAAAGTAGAATTCTTTTGAACAATATCCGACGAGAGCTCGACTCCAATGAGTTACTCATCAATGATTTTGGACCATTTAACACAGGGTCACTCGAATGGAGTTCTACAACTTTAGACATTCCTCAATATGGTGCTCGTATTATTTGTGCTTCGACTGGTGAAAGTATTCGCGGATTACGCCACGGATCTTCCCGCCCTGATTTAATTATTCTTGATGATGTCGAAGACAAAGCATCGGTCAAAACATTCGACGGTAGAGACAAAATCTACCAATGGTTCACCAATGAAGTTCTTCCGTTAGGTGACTTAGGAACACGACTAGCTGTTGTGGGCAACAGATTACATGACGACTCACTCATGATGAAACTGAAAGAATATGATGATAACGTGGGTATCTCGAGTGCATTTTTAGAATTTCCTCTTATTGATCAAGGGGGAGTTGGAAAAATTCTGTGGCCTGAAAAGTTTACACCTCAAACAATCGAGGATTTGAAACGAAGCATGTTAAGCACCAAAGCCTTCGAGCAGGAGTATCTGCTATTAAGCGTGCCTGATGACGAACAGGTCATTCGACGTGAATGGATACGTACATATCATGAACTTCTTCCCAATAGAAATGTCCCTCAACCTCGTATGCTTTTAATTGCTATCGACCTAGCTATAAAAAAAGGTGACGGTAGAGATTTCACAGCACTCGTCCCGATGTATGTTACGGGGTATGACAAAAATCTTCAGACATATGTTCTTCCCTACATAGTGAATAAACAATTAGATTTTCCAGAAACTGTAACAGAAGTTCTGAAACTTAATGCTAAATTACAAAGTATGTTTAAAATCCCTCCTAAAATCTATGTAGAAAGTGTTGGATATCAAGATGCTCTTGTACAACATTTATTTCAAGTTAATAAGTTAGTCGCTGAACCAATTGGTGTTGGGCGTTTAAGTAAACCTGAGCGGTTGAATATTGTGTCTCCTTATGTTCAGGCAGGTAAAGTTTTCTTTTTCGAGTCTGGAATGGAAGGATTAATTAATCAGTTGCTGAATATTTACTCAACAAAACATGATGATATGGCCGACGCATTTACCCTGGGACTAGGCAAAATTATAGAAAGTGATCGACCTCATTATGAATGGACTGCTCCAGTAGAGGAAAGGCCAAGATACGAACGTGATCCATTTACAGGAGAGTATAGAGATATGAATAAATCAATAACGGCTGGAATGTTAGATATGGTGTTTTAAATAAATGATTAGTGATACTTAGCAGTAAATACCCCTGTATTCAAGGCTAAATGCTAAGTATAGCTTAGTGGAGTAAAGCTCTGGCATTTTGGACAATGTATGTATGCGAAAAAATGCCAAGCTCCCAAAAGTTCTGGGAAAGAAAATCCAGAAGAGGAGAAAAGAATTAGATCTTACTCAAGAAGACGTAGCTGACAAAGTCGGTATTAGTCGTGCATACATGGGTTACATTGAACAAGGCAGATATGCACCCTCTCTTGAAGTATTGGAAAAAGTGGCAAAAGCACTCAAATCTCCTATTAGTGACTTCTTTAAATAGCATCTCTTTTACTGGCTAGACTTTTAAAACCTTTGCGGTACCTTTGCCTTGATGAAAGGCAAAACGCAAAAAGAAAAGTCATTAGTACTTCTCATAAGAGCAGAAAAGTATTTCTATAAGTATCTTCTCACGCACGATAAAGTCTATATCGATTGGTTTTTCTCCACCACAAAGAGGCTAAAACGGTTAATTGACATGCTTGAAGTGCCTGCTAAGTAATACTTAGCAATTAAGCACAAAAGCTGATATAATCTATGCTAAGCTAGAGTTAGCATTTAGCCATAAAAAGGAGGTGGGAAAATATGAAGAAATTACTTAAATGGGGTGGAATCGCTTTGTTAGTCTTTATGGTAATTGGTGTTATTGGAAGCATGGGAGGTGATAGTAAAAAAGTAGGATCAAATTCTGGTTCGACTGAAACTTCCAATACAGCAAAACAACCTGCACAAGAAATGTATAAGATTGGCGACAAAGTACAGATGGGAGATGTTATCCTCACAGTTAACAAGGTGGAGACTTCTCAAGGAGCTCAATACACAAAACCATCAGAGGGTAACCAATGGGTAGATGTAAATATGACCATTGAGAATACAGGTTCAAGCCAACAGTACATTACCACCATGGGACAAATGTTTGTTATAGACGCAGATAACAATCAATACCAAGTGGCAGTAACTGGAAAAAGACTTGCAAACGCTGGTTCTCTGGGAATGGATGGAGCTTTAGTCGCTAAGGCTAAGAAAACAGACTGGGTAGGATTTGAAGTACCAAAGACATCAAAAGGTCTGAAGTTTCAATATAATGCCAGCTTTTTTAGCAATAAAAACATCCTTGTAGATCTTGGAATGTAATTATTGCTATCTAAAGACGAAAAGTGCCTGAATAACATCGGGCATTTTTTGTATGGTTTTATATAGTATTTTGAGGCTGGACTTCTCGAGGGCTTCCCGGTACCTTGACCACTGAAATGGCTAAGATACCCGCCCCAGCAAACCAAATAATGCCTCCAGTATTAAGCGTGGAATATTGCTTATATGCAAGAAAATCGAGTGAGGATGATGAACGGCAGGCAATGTCGATTGACTCTCAGATTAAAGAAATGACCGACCTTGCATCTAGAGAAGGATTCATCATCAAAGAAATTCGACGAGAAAGCCATTCAGCTAAAGAATCAGGGCAACGACCAGTTTTTAAGAAACTTCTGGAAGATATCCGAGATGGAATGTTTACTGGCATTCTTTCATGGGCTCCTGATCGACTCAGTCGAAACGCTGGGGATTTGGGAATGGTTGTTGATCTCATGGACCAAGGTAAACTACAACAAATCAAAACCTTCTCGCAAAGTTTCTCGAATAACCCCAACGAAAAGTTTTTACTCATGATCCTCTGCTCTCAAGCGAAACTGGAAAATGATCAAAAAGGGATCAACGTAAAAAGAGGTATTCGAGCCAAATGTGAGATGGGTTGGCGACCAGGGATGCCTCCGATCGGTTACTATAACAGAGCCTTCGCAGGAGTAAAGGACATAATTATTGATCCTGACCGTGGACACATTGTTGCTGAGATGTTTGAACGAGTAGCAAGAAATGGAGACAGTGGTAGGACACTGAAGAAATGGCTCGATACCTGTCTTACAACACGAACAGGTAAACAAGTTACATTGAGCCAGATTTATCTCATGCTGAAAAATCCATTCTATTACGGAGAATTTGAGTATCCAATTGGAAGTGGCAATTGGTACAAAGGGTCATACAAATCCCTGATTACAAAAGAAATATTTGTGCAAGTGCAAAAGCAATTAGTTGTTCCCAAGAAATCCAAATGGGGTGGAAAAACCTTTACCTTTAAGGATTTATTCAAGTGTGCAAGTTGTCGATCGTTGGTTATTGGTGAGGATAGATATAGAAAGAGAAAATATAGTGAGCCACGCTATCATATTTATTATCACTGTACGAGACAAAAGAAATACGGTTGTCCAGAACCCTACATCACTGAAGAAAAATTAATAAAACAAATTCTTCGCTATATTAATTTTATGTACATGGCACATCCACAACTTTTCGAGCTAAATAACTTTTTGAAATATAGTATGGGCGAATATAAGAAAATGAGAGATGAAATCCTGTGGGCACAAGACATTAATCCAGACAATAAACCAATCAATTTTATGGACTATGCCAACTACGCATTTCGTAACGGAACAATACAAGAAAAAAGAGAGATAACCAGTGTATTAAATAGACAGCTATATATTCACAACGAGACAGTTACCTCACTACCTCTCATCTAATCTTCCGTTCCAATCCGATTCCTCTGGTTACCCCCAAACAATGTTGAACAATAGCTAGGATATTCAGGTTTTGAGGGTGTTTTTGCGGTACAAATGTTTTGAAGAAAAATGATGCGTTTAGCAAGCCAGTTCGGGCTATTTAGAGAGTATGGTCACTCTCGCTTGTTATATTGGCTGCCCGACTAGGACTCGAACCTAGGTTAAAGGCTTCAAAGGCCTCTGTCCTGCCACTAGACGATCGGGCAACAAAAAATTTGTTGCAAAACAAACTATTAAAGAGAATAGTATTCTACCAAACTTTACCTTTTTTTTGAAGATCATAAAAAAATTAAATTCTGACTGGCAAAAACTTAACGTTTGGAAGTTTTTTGAGGTGACGTTTTAGAATTCTACCACGTTGCTTCGTTGCAGGAGAGAGTTGAATAATACAGTCAGAATTAACAACTTCAACTAGACGTTTCATTTTCAATAAAAATGCCACTGATTCTGCTGTATCTTCCTCAGTGTTCTGGAGTTTTGGTTTCTTTTTTTTATAACAAATCATTCCATGTTGAGGACCAATCCAATCCTCTAGAAACATAAAATCAATCTGAATAATTTTTTTTGCCAACGATCCTAAAAAAATACCTTTTCTTGCTTTTTTCCAAGCATGAATCATGACAATTCTATTATCAATCACTGTGACAAAGTTAGTTCTCAAAAAAATCCAAAAAAGTTTATCTTCTGATGACATAATACTGCCGCCTTGAGTGGTTTTCGACTTTATTGAAACTTTGTTTTCAAATACAAAAAGAGGAGCACCTAATGATTCTAAATATGATTTTACGTTATCTCCAGCAATAGAAACAAAAAATTCAACGTCCTGAGCATTTGCTTGTCTAATCCCGTTAATTAGTTTTGACAACTCAGGTTCACTTGGTTGCGCCAACAATTCACCACTATGACTACGGTTCATATCAAGGGATTCTACCACACTAAGTAATTAACCTTCTTAGTTTACCTAGGTAGTTTGACCCGCCACCTCATCTTCAGCAGCGATCCTAAAAAAATTGATTAATGAAAGTAAATTATTCTCGTAATGTTTTTTATCTATCTCATACTTCTTTTTTTGATCTTTATTCTGTCGAAATGAAACGAATATATGTGGCTCTAGCTCACCAGTTATATCACTTTTTTTCAAATACTCTGTCGCAGCCGTGACACCATATCTGCAAAATGAATCAACGCCAGTTGCAAACTTAACTTGTTGTAATACTTGTTCTTCATCTGAGAGTCTATATACTTTTTTGCCATCAATAATTTCATAACTAAAACCTCTTGGGAGCACCATTGTTGATTGCATTCCGGTATTTTGTACAACATCAGTAATTCTATTATCAGAAATAGCTCCTACGTGTCTCGCCAAAATTCTCATTCCATTTGTTGCAACTATCCCCATAGTTGCAACTGTACCTTCGTCTCTTTGAATATTTTCCTTGTCCATCTCGAACTGAAAAAACTGAAGCGCAAGGTTTTCTAAATCAATTTTTTCTACTTTTCCAGTAATACTCGCAAGCTTGACCTGATCCTTCAAATATTGTGGAAAAAACGCAACAGCAGGTACTAACCGATCATTTTCTTTCTTTGTCAAAAAAGTCCAACGTTCAGACTCAGCTAATATCATGTCAGAAAAAGGTAACAAGTTTGTCAAAGATAACTTTATTCCATATCGATCTTTCCAAAACTGATATAAACTTTTTCCAGTATTGCCAACCGGAGCGTCTAACATATCTCTTATTTCAGTAATTGAAAAAGAAAACTCAGTGATAGATTCATGTTTTACTGATTCAGTATCACCAAAAGCATTTGCCACTTGTTCATATCTTTTCACTTCATATGACTCATCTGCCTGAGCTTGCTGTGTCATTCTGGTAGCTTGATTAAGTGCATCTTTAAATACATCTTTTGTTTCCTGAACTTGTCTCACACCATCTGCACTTGAGTGATTGGTCAAAGTTATCACACTTTCAATCTTTCCATCATCACTGCTTTTTTTCAAACATAATGTTTCCATTTTTTTCACGCCATTATTACTTAACCTTATGTCTGATAATACATCCTCAAAATTATGCGATAAGTCTTGTTCATTAGAGACAACAAAACATAAATCACACGCATCTAAATTGTTTGGATCAGCAATATCATCCTGAACATCTTGAATATAATCTCTAGACTCATAAGCATTTTTTAATTTTTGCTTTCTGCTTTTAACACTCGTATCAAAACTTGAAAAACTACTAAAATTTTGATCAAAATCTAAACCACTTGCAACTAACGTAGTATAAAACTCCTCTTGGGACTGATACAAGCTATCTTCAGGAATAAATATTTTTTTACATTTGTTCCCAAAATAAAAAACCACTGAGTACTGTTCTTTTCGTTGCAAAGGGGAGAGCACATGCGGTCGTTCTTTTCTGTCTTGTCTCAAAGCAACCAACTTTCTTTGCAATAAACAAGAATACAAATATCGCTCATCAACTGTATCTAACTTTTTTTCGTGGTTTGGTGTTACATGGAATTCGGAAGGATATGCGCCATAGGCACGTGTTGCTAAATCCCGATCACTTGCTTTTTGAGAAGCAGAAATAACATCCATCTTACCGTCCAGTTGTATCAAATTACCCTCAGTTTGACCCTTGAATGAATCAGTTACTTCGACTTCACAAAAACCTTTATCAACGCCATCAGCAATTACCTTTGCCCTAAAAAACCTCTTTCCTTTTCTCAATTTTGTTTTCACTAGACCGCTACTCGCACCTTGCCATTCGTCCGCAAGTAACACGAGCTGAAACTCGTTTCCAAATAATTCAGCACCTGATTTTTTATCACGCACAACTAATCCTTCAGGTTTACCTACAATCGTTAATTCCCAAGTAAGCTCATGCCTACCAACTTCCTTCTCCCAGAAAGAGTCTATCAAGTCATGTTTATCTTTAAATTTACCAAACATAATCTGCAAGTTACCAATCAGCTCTCTAGGATACATCAAACTTCCTCTAGCAAACTTACTACCGAAATCTAGCCATGCCATGTCATATATCAGCTGAAGTCTAGAAAAAATATTTATGTATTCTTTAGAAAAAATCTTGAGATACATAGCATCAACCGAAGACATGACTTTGCCATTAAAATTATCAAGTAAACCAAGTTTTTCATAAACTCTTTTTACTTGGTCAAAATTAAAGATGTGTCGTCCTTGTTGTGTGACCTTAATTTCGTTTGCTCTTTTTTCTAAGTATGCTTTTTGTAAAGCCTCATATAATTCGGTTTTTTGAATTTTAGGATTATCAGCTATAAAAAATAGTAGCTCTTTGATCTCCTCCAATTTTAAGGTTGGAATCTGATCTAAACTTAGACCATCTAGAGTTGATCCTGCATCAAACGTTTCACCTTTTTCAGGTTTTCTACCAATAATCCCCAAGAAAGCTGACCTCATTCTGAAACGCAACGTTTTAGCAGCAAACTTTTCTTTTCTTGGATATAATTCTGGTGGACAAAAATCTTTGTGAACAGCATTTAAAAAGTCAGAAATTTCTCTATAAAAACCGTATTCTCTCGCATGTAATATTTGCTCAGATATTTTTCCTTCAATTTCATCTCTTCTTTTCTTCGCTTCTCTTGTTTGAGCGTCGTCCAAATTACTTTCTAGGAGAGCATCAACCGTATCAAGCATATGAAATAGGGTTGTGAGTTGTGTAATATGAACATCAATTTGGGCAAGCAAGTCAAAAGTAAGATCTTTTTGCTTTGTAACAACTACATTTTCACTGGTAATTCTAGGACTGTCCTTGATCATATATCAACAATAACTACTTCGATTATAAATGAATTCTGGCTAAGTTACCAGTATTAGATCAATAATAAATTGTTTATAATAACCTTAACATATGAGATCTGTTGACCAATATCCCATGTTTTCTAGTTTCTTTGGCTTTTCTGAGCAACATACTTCACCTAAACCAAGCGGAAAAAGAAATATATTAGCATCTGAATTAGCATTGTTTGAAAATATAAGAGATAGGGTTAATGTTCCTGAAACATTTCGAGATCAGGGTGAGATGACTATATCAGAGGTTGAGGAAGCTGCGGTATCACTTTGGGACAGTCCGGTATTTAGCTTTTTTAGAGAGTCAAATACAAGAGGCCCCGAAAAAAAAGTGGGTGTTTTAGCTTTCTTACTCGATAGATTTATAAAAAAATCGAAAAACTATTATGACAGTAAGCAGATCTTTTTTCCTCATTTGAGTGCTGCTGTCAGAAAAATTTCAAAGGAAATTTTTACTAAAAAAACTGAATTTAATGGTGAATCGGTATACAAAATATTGGGTATGTTTGATATTTATGGCCTGTTCCATATGTTTTGCACTCAGATGGTCCCAGTTGGATTAAATTTTGACTTTGCTCAAGTCGACGAGCAAAAAACAAGACCAGTCTCCAATGTTTATGTCAATCTTGTAAAAACACTTTCTCCAGAGAGTATTTCTGCAACTTTAACAGACGTAGATACTGAATACTTCGGTAAAGAGCAAAAGTGGATTTCTAACGATAAAGAAACAAGAAACAAAATAGCAAATGAAATGTTCACTTTCGTTAAAGAGCACTTAACCCAACATCCAGAAGAAACAATAACAATTATAGAACCTGGTGCTGGAAATGGTGAATTTACAAGTATTCTAGCAGAGCTAGTTTTCAAAGACCCTCAAACAAGAGGAAAAGTAAACTTGGTTCTCAAAGAATATTCTGAAAAAATGATTTCAGAAGGGAGACATAAGTTTGAAAGACTAGAAAAAAAATTGTCAGAAACCCATGATGAGCCTATCGACCTAAAAATCCATTATATTTGTGGTTCAGCTGACATACCTTTACAAACCCAACTTGAAGGAATAAGGAAGCTCGTTGAAACGCGAGAAGAAGCTCAGTTACAAAAAACATACCAGCTAACATTTGAACAAGCAGAAAAACTCTTAAATGAAGTAAATGGCACAAAAGTAGTTGGGGCAGTGTCCACTTATACATTCGGAGCCATGGGTGAATATGCTTCTGGTGTTGCGAAACAAACTATGAGTGATGTTTCACGAGAAGGAAAAATTGTTTTTGTTGATTTTGCCGAAAGACCACCCAACGAATATATTGAAAAAGAACCAATCACTACCGAAAAAAAAGAGAGAATAAAAAAACTGAGAAGAATATTTGATATTTACGGAGCTTTTGGCTTTGCGCAAGGTTTAGCAATTAATCTGGGTTTCTGGGAACATGATGTGTTACAAATTTGGAGAGTTTACCATGACATCATTAGTAGTAAAAATAAGCCAGAGGATACTTCTAGTGAGATTGATTTGAAACCTTTTGCATTCCTGCCCATTTCTACAAATGGACGAAGTGTTACTGCCGTTGCTCTTCCAGGATACTTCGAAATGTTTATTAGAACTCAAGGACTAGCTGATCCAAACGCAGTACTCTCCTGTTAACAAAAAAACGCCACATTGGGCGCTTAATTAATTGACAAAGACCATTTTAAAATGACCTCCGCACTCTGAGCGAGAAACGGGATTCGAACCCGCGACCTCTTCCTTGGCAAGGAAGCGCTCTAGCCAGCTGAGCTATTCTCGCATTTGTTCATCAAAGTATTTCAAAGAACAGAGTATATTTTACACTTGATGTACAAAAATGTGAATACCGTAATAGGTAGTGTACAATTAAGAGCATGCAGCTAAAGTCTGGGATAAAAATTATTTTACCTTTATTAGTTGTAGTTCTTATTTTTTTGCTTTTAGCAACAAAAAAAAATCAAATAGAACCAACATCAAATCTTGAGAGTCAACCAAAAAATCCAACACCAGAAAATATCCAGTTACCTGAAGAAACAGCTGAGCCAGCTAGCGATGAACCAGTTTCCTTTGATACTCAAATTTTATACAACCTCATTAACTCATATCGAGATGAACATGACCTTAACAAACTCTTCGTCAATAAGTTGCTCGAAGATAGCGCACAAAGAAAACTAGCAGATATGATTGACGATGAGTACTTTAGACATTCAGATACAAACGACAACGAATCATGGTACTTATTTCAAGCCGCGGGATATCAATACAAATTTGCTGGAGAAAATTTATCCTCAGGAAACAACACGCCCTGGCAGGTTTTTGACGCATGGCAGAAGAGTAGCGCTCATAATAAACAACTACTTAAAACTGAGTATCTGGATATGGGTTTAGCAGTAAACTGCGAAGAGTACAAAATAGGAAGAAAACCAGTCTGTCTTGCTGTGTTACATTTAGGAACAAGGTAGTAAAATACTTATATGAATGAATCATTTTTTCAATCTTCAGAATTTAAACGAGCAAGCAGCAACGTGGCCGATAGTGGACTCAAACTTTTATTCAAATGGATTGGCATTGGAATTGCTGCTGGCGCAAATGCAGTCAAAGCAATTATTATGTCGATTATTGGGAAATAGTTACACCCCAAATGAACACCGACCTTATAAAAAAAGGGTATAACCAAATCGCCCACGCTTACCAAAATGAGCGAGATATGCTCAAAAGTGGTAAATATTTGCAAAAGTTTTTGCAACTGCTCAAACCTCAATCATATATTTTAGACCTCGGCTGTGGCTCTGGTGACCCAATAGACACAGAACTCATTAAAAGTGGCCATTTAGTTATTGGCGTTGATATCTCGCCAGTACAAATCGGGCTAGCTCGTAAAAAATGTCCCACCGGCTCATTTAGTGTTCGCGACATTCAAACTTTGTCACCAAAAGAATTTGAAGTTGACGCTGTTGTTTCCTTTTATACTTTTTTCCATGTTTCTAGAAAAAAACATTTGGAACTACTAAAAACTGTGAATTCTTTTTTGCCTATCGGAGGCCTGTTTCTACTCACAATGGGGGATACCGATTTTGAAGGATACCATGATTTATACGGTGTAGAAATGTGGTCGAGCCAATTCGGACCGCAAAAAAATACGCAAATGCTCAACGATGCATGATTTGAAATTTTGATCAACGCGATTGATACGAGCGGAAGAGAGAAACATCAAATTCTGCTCTGCAAAAAAATCAAAAACTAGTGGGGCACAAAATGGAAAATTCCAAAAATGTGCCAAGCTGAAGAATCGAACTTCAATTTCATGTTTTTCAGACATGCGCCGTGACCAACTTGGCTAGCTTGGCATATAAAACATGATTTGATTGTACCATTACATTCCTAACATTACATCAAGAATAGCCAATCTCATTTAAAAACTGGTTGAAAGCCAGTTTTCCAGGTTTACGTGGATGCTGAGGGGCTCGAACCCCCGACCCCCGCGATGTAAACGCGGTGCTCTAACCAACTGAGCTAAG
>CAZDWQ010000025.1:0-12624 GCA_964509285.1 uncultured Pseudomonadales bacterium | reverse complement strand
GCTTGTAATAGTGCCACTACCAACATTGCTGACATTGGCAGTAACATCAGTAAATTGAGTACTAAAATCATAGGTATTTAGACATTGCAATCCAGATTGACATTGATTACTAAAATCGCAATTGAAGTTACAGGCAAGATGATCAACAGTTACATTTATTGCACTTGAAGTAGTTTCGTTACCAAATAAATCATATGCTTTGGCTGTTAACACATAGTTACCCGACTCCCATTGGCTTGTATCCCATTGAAAAATATAAGGCCAGACAGTGTCTGAAAATGTCGGTACACCATCTACAAATAATTCGACACCGTTCACAACACTATCGACGTCATCTGCTTGAACAGTGACAGTCAATAAGCCGTATGCAGTGCTACCATTATTAGGCGAAGTAATAAAAACTGTTGGTGGAGTTGACTCTGTAGTTGAAGATCCTCTGAAAGTTAGATCATCAAAATAAGTGGTGAACCCTCCTCCCCAAGTATCCAAATGAATCTCAATTTGATCAATGTCGGCTAAAGAAGGGTTGCCTGAAGTAGTACGATTCCAATTAGAATTTCCTAAAACGGGGATAACAATATTTGCCCAAGAATCTATAGAAATGTTCAAATCCAGATATGTTGGCGTGTATTTAAAATAGCTACCATTATCATTACGAAGATACACGGAAAAAGATTGAAAACCTGAATCATTTTCGTTGTGTGATGACATATCAAAACTTAAATAATCGTACGCTGTTATATTCAGATTAGCATTTCCATTTTGCGGATATTTAACATATGTGTCAAATCCACCATTAGTTGTAAATCGGAGTGAGTATTGACCTTCAACAATATGTGTTGTGTCGTTATCACAAGTGGCATTTGCTTGCTCTGCCCAGCATGCCCATTGGTTTGCGTTATTTTCTGTATATTCATTTGTTTTGGGAAACAGAAACATCCACTTGCCTTTGTATTGGTTTACATCTGCAATATATCTCCACCAGTTATTCAAGCGTCCTTCTTTGATTCCATCAACATGTGGCATGTGGTCATACCACCACTTAAAAAAGTCTTCTTCTATGTCGCCGGAGTTATCATTACAATTCCATGCTGTACAGTCGATACTCACCCTCTGATTTTTGTCATAGTCTGGAAAGGTATAAAAACTATCACAAAAAGAACTAACAGTGTTATGGTTTTCATAATCATAATCATGATCAGCATTGGGAGGAAAATGGACAAATCCACAACCAGAATAGTTATAACTAGTCGCGATGTTGTCATTTAGTGAAAATGCATCCCAATCATTGTTAATAGAATTATGATCCCA
The DNA here is from genome assembly GCA_964509285.1 of uncultured Pseudomonadales bacterium. GTDB lineage: Bacteria > Patescibacteriota > Microgenomatia > UBA1400 > PJMF01 > VFLK01. The sequence continues at coordinate 11,313 of CAZDWQ010000025.1, read as the reverse complement.
ATTTCCGTACACATGAGTCATAGTACCTTCAGTTCGATGCCCATAAGAATGTAGTGCTAACCCCACTGATCTTTCATAATTAAATCCCATAATTGCAAATGCTTTTGTATTGATTTCTGAAACAATTGGACCATTGAGCTCATAAGCACCATTTCCTGCCATTGTTGCTTCTAGCCATCCAAAATTTGGTCCACCCCATAACCAAACCTCATCTATTTTACCTTCATTTATTTTTTGGACAATTTGGTTATCTTGAATCACTGCGTGATAATTGCCTGGTCCTAATGGATCAATTGGAGGTAGTGGTGTATATGTTTCATCAGTGAAACGCGCGTTATTTGTATGTAAAGGCCACTCATCTCTTTCTATAATTTCGACTATTTCAAAGTGTGTCCTTCCATGACTAATAGCATCTAAATCTGCTACCAATTGTTGGGTTAGAACATGCGGATCATACCATCCGTAATAATCACTTAATTTTTGATTGTTGTGATTTTCCAAAATTGGATCATAGATTACAACTAAGACTTTAGTTGTTTGTTTATTGCGGTCAAATGTACTAGGAGCTGCAACATTAACCGCTGTTACAGCTTGTTTTCGTATGTCGTGACTGTATTTGATCAGAATCAAAGCACTAATCAAACCGACTAATAAAAAACAAGAAAAAAAGATGCTTAATATTTTTGTATGAGAAAATAAATCATAGATACGAGCGCTTTTAGTGCTTTCATCAACTCCAACTTTTTGCTTTAGTTCTTTATCGGTCGTTGCCAATATCTCATTCTGAACTCCAACATCCTCTTGTTCTACCATATATCCTCTCAGTAAACAACTTTACTGAAATAAGTTTAACTGTTTTCTACATGAAATGCAATAATGTCCTTATCACAGACATTTGGCACAAGCGTGCTCATCCTTTCTGTAATTGTACTCACATACTGTTGTGATGTCATATCGTTAAGAGCCTGATGTTGGTCTAATTTGATTGTAATAGATCAAGTCAATCTGTTCGTTTCCTATCAAATCTTTTAATAGCATGCATTGCTGTATCAATTTCATAGTTAATAAATGTATCTTGAATTGTCCAGTTCAATCTTTCTTACATATCCATGTTTGTTGTATATAGTATGAACGGTATTTTTGTTGAGAGTAGTTAATTCAGCCGTTTTGAGTGAGTCGCTCTAACCGAAGGTTCATTTGCGAAAAAAGGGAAAGTTTTATGTTTTATAAGCGAGACTGTAACCGAAGTGAGTGATGAGCGTTAAAATAGAAAAAGTTTTCTATCTTTTCAGCACCGCCATGAACGCATCCTGGTTCAACTCAACCTTACCAAACTTCTTCATACGCTTTTTACCTTTGGTCTGTTTTGCCAACAGTTTTTTACGTCTAGTAACATCACCACCATATAATTTAGCAGTCACATCTTTTCTAAATGCTTTGACTGTTTCTCGGGCAATCACAGTACCACCAATAGCCGCCTGAATTGGTAATTCAAACATTTGTCTTGGAACAACTTCTTTTAACTTGGCAACAACTCTTCGACTCTCAAACTCAGCACGTTCGCGAACAGTAATAAAACTAAGTGGTTCAATAGGTTCTCTATTTAACATGATAGTAATTTTTACTGCCTCAACCGGGACAAATTCTATAACTGCATATTCCATAGAGGCATACCCAGAGCTTAGTGATTTCAAAGTGTCATGGAAATCAGTAATCAACTCTGACAAAGGCACAGTACACACAATGCTCACACGGTTTCCAACGTGAGTGCTGTTTACAAATTCACCTCTTCTGTCCCTACAAAGATTGATAATTCCACTCATTTGTTCTTGTGGAGCTAAAATTTTCACTTGGGTAATTGGCTCACGAATTTCTCTAATTAAAGAAGGATCTGGCATTTCTGCTGGAGTTTGGACAATAATTTCACTACCATTTTGCATCGTTACCTCGTAGGTTACAGAAGGCACAGTTGCAATCAATTCAAGATTAAATTCTCGCTGTAAGCGTTCAATCACAATTTCTGCATGTAGAATTCCCAAAAAACCAATTCTCAACCCAGACCCTAAAGCTTGTGAGTGGGTTCCAGAAAATTTTAAAGCCGCATCACGCAATGAAAGTTTATCCATCGCATCTTGCAAGAAAGTAAATTCAGCAGGATCAGTTGGATAGACTTCCATAAAAACCATTGGCATTGGCTCTTTATAACCAGACAGTGGAATAACTTTTTCTCGTTTCCCAAAAGTAGTCAATGTATCACCAATCTTGAGCGTTTTTGTATCTTTTAAACCAGTCACAACATAGCCTACTTCACCAGCTTGTAATTCTGATCTTGGCACCATTCCGGGAGAAAAAATACCAATTTCTACCGGTTGGAAACTAGCGCTAGAATTAGTAAACCCAAGTTTTTCTCGTTTTACAACACCATCAACAACTCTAATGAGAGCAATCGCACCCCGATGGGTATCAAAATGTGAAGTGACTAAAAGTGCCCGTAAATCATTTTTAATACTACCAACTGGTGGTGGAACTTTCTCAACAATTGTTTCAAGAACTGTATCAATATTTTCGCCAGTTTTAGCACTGACCATAATGATATCGTTTTCATCACAGTTACAGAGTTCCATAATTTCTAACGCAACTCGCTCTGGCTCTGCAGAAGGCAAATCAATTTTATTCATCACTGGGATCACAACTAATCCGAGCGCTTTTGCCTGTTCAAAATTTGAGAGAGTTTGTGCCTGAATTCCTTGCGTTGCATCAACAACCAAAAGCACACCTTCACAGGCTGCCAAAGATCTACTCACTTCATAGCCAAAATCGACATGGCCAGGAGTATCAATTAGATTTAAGATAAATTTTTCCCCATCACGTCGTTTACTTACGTATTCCATGCGTGCTGGAGCTAATTTAATAGTAATACCACGCTCTTGTTCGATAGGGTTACTATCCATAATCCGCTCGGTTACATTGAGTGAATCAACGGTATGGGTAAGACGCAAAAACGCATCGGTCAAGGTTGTTTTACCGTGATCAATGTGCGCAATGATAGAAAAATTGCGAATAGAAGAATTAATATCCTTCTGAATAGACATTATTTTTTAGCAGTTTTTTTTGCTGCTGCCTTTTTTGGAGCTGCTTTTGTAACGACTTTTTTTGCTGGTGCTTTTTTAGCTGCAACTGCTTTTTTAACTGGAGCTGCTGCTTTTACACCTGGTTTTGCTAATTTACTTAATTGAGCTTTTACTCTTGCAGCTTTGTTTTTGTGCATTAAGTGTTTTTTTACACTTGTATCAACTGTTGAATAAGCATTTCTCAAGTTTTCTGCACTTGGTGACTTTTTCATTTTATCGACCATAGTTTTTAAGATTGATTTGACTCTAGAATTAACTTCAGTTTTCTTTTTACTAACTCTGAGTGCTTTTCTTGCATTTGCGAGCAATGGCATAATTTACATTCCTTCTAAACTACTATATTATAGATCAGAAGAGGAATTATACCAGATTTATTTTAGAATTGGTACACATGTTTTCATTTAGTAACTTTTCGATCTCAAAACTACTAGCAAATAATACTAAGTGGCTGGAAACTCAGCAAACAAGTATTAACTCAGCTGCCGCGATTATTGCAATGGCAAATGCTTTTTCCGTCATTTTCGGTTTCGTCAGAACCAGAGTTGTATTAAGTTACTTTTCTGAAGAGGTCGTGACCGCCTGGACCTTAGCCTCTCAAATTCCAGATCTGCTGTTTCAACTTCTTATTTTTGGCGCACTCTCTGCTGCATTTATTCCAATTTTCTTATCACTCAAAAAAACCCACGATGATGCTACTGCCTTCAAGATGAGCGGTATTGTATTAAATGTTTTATTAGTTATCTTTACCCTTGCAAGTATCCTGATTTTCATCTTTGCAGAACCACTAACTATGGCTCGCATCGGTGACAAATTATCCGCTGAACAAATCGTAATTGTTATTAAACTCACTCGAGTTATGCTCTTAGCACAAATTTTCTTTACCGTTTCTAACATCATGACCGGTGTTTTACAGTCGTATAAACGGTTTATTATCCCAAGCCTTGCTCCAGTTATTTATAACCTCGGTATTATTATTGGGGTGATTTTATTTTCAGGACAGTTTGGTATTTATTCTGCAGGATTAGGCGTCATTATTGGTGCTTTTATGCATATGGTCGTACAAATTCCTCTTGTATTCAAACTTGGCTTTAAGCCAACTCTTTCCTTCAATATCAAACACCCAGGAGTTATGAAGCTCTTTTTGTTATCTCCTGCAAGATTTTTAACCATTGGAATTTCTCAATTTCAAACTCTGGCACTTGCTTACTTTGCAACTTCAATCGGCCAGCTGAGTTTCCTCTATATTTCTTATGCCACATACCTCTCAGTGTTTCCAATCAGAATGTTTGGAGTGCCACTCAGTCAAGCCGCCCTGCCGTTTTTATCTCAATACTCAAAACAGGAAGAACTCGCAAAATTCCGCGACTTAATTTTGCAATCCTTACACCAAATTTCATTCCTAGCTATGCCTACCTCAGTTCTGTTACTTATTTTGAGAGTTCCAATCGTGCGTCTTGCTTTTGGTACCGATAATTTTAGCTGGACTTCCACAGTTACTACCGGAAAAATCCTGGCAATCCTAGCGCTTTCTATTACTGCGCAAGCTATGGTTCAGCTACTCATCAGAGGTTTTCATGCTCTTAAAAATACACAAACTCCCCTTATTATTTCGTTGGTATTTACTACTTTCTATTTACTCGCCTCATTTTATGTTGTTAAATACACTTCATATGGTGTCATTGGCCTTGCAACTGTGAACGCTCTTAGTTTTGTCATCGAACTACTTTTATTCATCATTATGCTCAACAGAGTTATTCCAGAATTTATTAGTAAAAAAATGCTTATACCACAACTTAAAATGGTGTCAGCAAGTTTTTTCATGGCTATATTTTTATACTTACCTTTCAGAATTTTTGACGAGCTTATTTTCAACACCACCAAAACTGTGGAACTGATCGGTCTCACTATCACCACCGGGACTATTGGTATGTTGGTCTATATTTACTTTGCAGCATTATTTGAAATTAAAGAGCTTAAATTAATTATCAGAACACTCGAAAGCTTTTCTAAAAAATGGAGACCAAGTATTGGCGAAACAGAAGAATTTATGGTTGAGACCTCAGTTGATAATGAAAGTGTCTGATCTACTTGGTGTTCTCACAAATTTCTAGTAGAATAAAAAAGAGATGAAAAAAGCTGCCCAGATAAATATTAATCTTCTCCCGAGAGATCCGTTTTTTTCGACGGTATTTGGAAAAATTTTGCGTTGGGCACTCTCCGCTGGTCGTTATATCGTAATTTTTACTGAACTAGTAGTTATTATGAGTTTTCTTACTCGATTTACCCTCGATAGACAAGTTACCGACCTCAACACTGCCATAGAAAAAAAGAGACAAATTATCCTCTCTTATGGCGACCTTGAAGATAATTTTAGAACCGTTCAAGAAAAAATAAACCAATATCAACAAACAGACCAAGAAACAAATATTGTTGATACTTTCGCCCATTTAAGTACAGTTATCCCTGAAGGAATTACTTTAAATGAATTAGCAATCCGACCAACAAATGTGACAATCAGCGGAAGCACGCTTTCCCAAACCGCTTTTAATTTACTCATCAATAACTTACAACTCTCTCCAGATTTTAATAACATAAATGTCAGTGAAATTGAATCTGGTGAAGATGATGATGCAGGAATCACATTCAATATTAAAGCTGATACAAAAATTGTTCAAAAAGTTCAAGCAAAATCAAATGCGAACGAAAAAGTTGATTTGCTAGATAGGACACAAGGGCTATAAAACAATGCGACAGGCAACTCCAAATCCAAATGTCAGCACCGCAAAGAAAAAACGTGAACTCACAACTATACTCAACCAGTTTTACGTTAATCCTGTCGCGAAAGCTTCAACAGAGCTCTTTTTAACTGTTGGCCTAGTGCTTTTTTTAGGGACATTTGCAATTAGACCAACAATTCTAACAATGTCAGAACTGATAAAAGAAATTGAAACGAAAAAAGAGCTTAATACCTCTCTTACTAAAAAAATCGCTGCTCTGCAAACTGCACAGTCTCAATATATAAACATTCAAGATAAAGTCTCTATTCTAAATGATGTTATTCCAGAACAACCACAAATTATTTTGAGTACAAAACTCATCGAAAAAATTGCCGCAGAAAGTCAGGTTGTTATTAAAAATTTAACAGTATCTGAACTACCAAAAGACAGTGATCCTGCTGTTGGCTTTGCCCAAAAATCAAAACAAATGGTTAATGTTTCTCTTAATATAACAGGCGACTATATTTCGATCAGAAACTTCACTGAAACATTACGAAACTCTAGAAAAAGCTTTGTTGTTGAATCAGTCGTCTTTTCTATAGAAGAAGACCGAGGTAGTAAAAAACTAAGTGCAAACTTTACCATTGGGACACCTTATTTTGGAGTTGCTGCAAAAGAAAGCAAGACAGCAGAAAAATGACACAACAAAAAACAATACAACGAGATTTAAAAAAGTTACAACAAAATAAGCAGTTTCTAACAATTTTGATACTTTTGTTTGTTGTACTTTTGTTTTGGGTGACTATTTCTTTAATAACTTCTCAGACCACAGAAAAAATTTCGCCAGAACTACAAAAGCTATCAAAACCACTTACACCAGTCATTGACGAAAATATTTTTGAAAAAATCTCTGCAAAACGTCAGTACACCGAAGAGGAACTGTCTGGTTTTACTATTTTCAAGGTTCTGGTAAGTAAAGATGGTAGAACTGAAAGAGTCGTGCCTATCGAAGTAACTGCAGACGAGCTTGAACCAGAAACAACGCCTCGTCCAAGAACTGGAGGTTCATTATTACAAGAAGAGAACCAAGGCTTGGGCCAACAAACTACAGAACCTACACTTCAACCTACAATTCAGCCAACAACAGGCGGATCAAGTTTGAGCAAACAACTCTAATGAATTCATCTTATAAATTTTGGTTTTTGTTCGTGTTGATTTCTTGGCGTTTTTTCTTTAAAGTTAATGATATGACACTTTCTTGAGTCTCTCTATTATTGTGTAAATTATGAAAAATCCTGCAATACAAAGTAAATTACTCAGCAAAAGAATCCCAACACTACTGGGAATTGTCATACTTGTTATCGCTTTAATTGCTGGAACACTATTGCTTGGAGAAGGTCCTGGAGTATTTGCTCCAAGAGCAACTCCGACAACTACACCAAAGAAGATTAAAGTTACTAATGTGACTGATAACAGTTTTACTATTTCGTTTTTAACCGATGATCTCACTCCTGGATTTGTAAAATACGGCACCACAGATGAATCGCTCACTTCACAAGCAAGTGATGACAGAGACCAACTGAGTGGCACTGTAGCCGACTTTAGAATGCACCACATTACTGTCCGTGGCCTAGAACCTACGACAAATTACTACTACACTTTAGGAACCGGTGCAGGAACTAGTTTTGATAATAACGGAAATCCTTTTATGATAAAGACTGCTGCAAGGAATGGTGCGCCTGCTGCTGCCAAAACAATCTATGGAAGTATTAGCAACCAAACGGGAAGTCCTGCCGAAGGCACTGTTGTGTACGTTGCTTTAGCTAATACTGGAGAAATGTCTTCTCTTGTCAAGCCATCGGGCAGTTGGGCTATTCCACTTTCTAATGCTCGCACGCAAGATGGATCTGGATATGCTCAAGTCTTAGATACAGATGCTATTATTATTTTTGTCCAGGGCTTAACTCCAACAGAGACTATCTCATTTAATACAACTGTTGCAGAAGCACAACCAATTCCTATACTCACCTTTGGACAAACAACTTCTCCTAGCTCTCCTACACCTACTCCAACTCCAGAGCAGACAGTAGAACCTACACCGGAACCAACAATAGAACCAACTACAACCATAACTGTTGTCGATCTAGAAAAAACTGAACCCCAACAAGTAACCACAACTCAGCCAACTATAATCGGTAAAGCAGTTGCAAATGTAACTGTTACTCTTGAAGTCCATTCTAATGCTAATATTCAACAATATGTAACTGCTGATGCGAATGGCAACTTTACGCTTGATATTGCAACCTTGTCACAAAATCTTGAACTAGGTCCACATACAGTTACTTATTCTTATACAGACCCAACAAGTGGTGCATTTGTCACAAAAACTGTAAATTTTGTTGTTGAAGCACCTCCACAACAACTTGCATTGTCACAACCATTTGGTTCAGGCAATCCATTTCCGGCAACAACTCCAACGCCTACTCCTGCCACTGAATCTGCAGTGTCTACTGATAGCGGAAGAACAACTATCCCTGCCACAGATAGTGGAGTGCCTGTTTCTGGTTCGGTTAACACCACCCTCGCTCTCGTCTTTGGCGGTCTCTTCTTCATCATTTCTGGTCTGTGGAGTTTCTGGATTTCACACCAGCTTGGTAAGGATGAAGTGGAATTTTAGAATACTCCGGTTATAATTCTCAGTAGTTATGAACATATTGGTAAGTGGTTCCTTAGGATTGGTAGGCTCTACAACAGCTGATTATTTTTTAAAAAAAGGTCATACTGTTGTCGGAATTGATAATGACATGCGGTCCGTGTTCTTTGGAACAAGTGGTAGTACTAAAGAAAATCTCAAACATCTTACCTGCGAAAAAAAATACATTCACTACAACACAGATATTAGAGACCAAGAAACTATAAAAAATATCTTCAAAAAACACCAATTTCACGCCGTAATCCATACTGCAGCGCAACCCAGTCATGACAAAGCAAAAGAAATTCCTGTTCTCGACTTTGAAGTCAATACCCTTGGAACATTGCATTTATTAGAGATTACCAGAACCCACAGCCCAAATGCCGTGTTTATTTTTACCAGCACAAATAAAGTATACGGCGATAACCCAAACAAAGTAGCACTTGTTGAAAAAAAACCCGATATAGCTTTGCAAACAAAAAATTTATCGGTTTTGATGAAAAAACTTCAGTAGATAATACAACCCATTCCTTATTTGGTGTCAGTAAAACAAGTGCTGATTTGTATGTTCAGGAATACGGGAAATACTTTGGGGTAAAAACCACTTGCCTACGATTAGGTTGTATCACTGGAAAAGCACATTCTGGCGTAAAATTACATGGATTTATGTCTTTTCTAGTCAAATCGTTGCTTGAATCAAAAACCTATGAGATCATTGGATACAAAGGAAAACAAGTGCGAGATCAAATACACGCATATGATCTAGCAACTGCTTTCGAGGCAATAATAGATAATCCATCAGTTGGTGAAGTATTTAATTTAGGTGGTGGACCTGATAATACTATTTCTGTTTTAGAAGCCATAGAACTTGTATCCCAAAAACTGAGTATTAAACCAAAAATAAAATATAGCAAAGAAAATAGAATTGGAGATCATATCTGTTATATATCAGATATCAGAAAGTTCCAAAAAAAGTACCCTGACTGGCAACTGACATACTCCATTGATGCTATCATAGATGAGCAAATTCCATGAAAATTCCTATTTTAAACGTCCCAGTTTCACAACTTGATTATGTTCAAGTACTCAAAAGAATTGATGAAGCCATTAAGCTAAAAAAGAATATATATGTCTGTGTCTCAGCGGTGCACTTACTCATGGAATGCCAAAATAACCAAAAGCTTTTAAATGGAGTTCAAGCTGCAGATATTGTGACATTAGATGGTATGCCGCTTGTGTGGCTCTCAAAGTTCTATGGAAACAAAAAAGCAACAAGAGTTTATGGACCAAACTTATCCCTTATGCTTTGCAGGCTGGCAGAGCAAAGACACTTTTCAGTGTTCTTGTTGGGAGGCGCTGTTGGTCAATCAGAACACTTAAAACAAAAACTACAAAAACAGTTTCCAAACCTCAGAATCGTAGGAAATGCTGATACGCCAGCAAGACCTATTCCTCCAAATGAAAATCAAGCAGTTATTTCCAAAATTAAGAAAACAAAACCGGATATAGTCTTTGTTGGAATGGGTTGTCCCAACCAAGAGCTGTGGATGATTGAAAACCGTTCTCAAATTTCTGTTCCAGTACTAATAGGTGTTGGTGCTGCATTTGATTTCATAACAGGGAAAGTTAAACAAGCCCCAGGTTGGATGCAAAATAATGGGCTAGAATGGCTTTTTAGGTTAGTGCAAGAACCAAGGCGATTATTTAAAAGATATGTTATATTAAACACGATTTTTGTTACCAAAGTTACCAAACAGGTGGCGGTAGATCTTTTAAAGAAGCTATGAAAAACAAGTATTTTGGTTCAATGAAAAAGAGAGTCTTTGATCTTAGTGTTGCCGTACCACTGTTCTGCGTTTTAGTGCCACTTTTCATTCTCATATATCCATTATTGCTAATTTATATTGGTAAACCAATTATTTTCAAACAAAAAAGACTTGGAAAAGATAAGGTCCCCTTTACACTATACAAAATTAGGACAATGCGCAATGGAGCAGAATTTCTTCAAAAAAAATTGCTTAAATATAATGAAGCACCTGAGCCTATGTTTAAAATGAGTAGAGATCCTAGATTTACCAAGCTTGGCAGATTCTTTTCAAAATTTGGACTGGACGAGTTACCACAGCTTCTAAATATTATAAAAGGAGAAATGAGTTTTGTTGGACCACGTCCCCTTCCAATTGAAGAAGCAAATAAACTTGACAAATCTTGGAATTTTAGATATTCCGTGCTTCCTGGAATCTTATCAGAATGGGCAATATCTAAAGATAGACATATTTCTCTTCAAAGATGGAAACGTCTTGAAAAACAAACCTTACAAATTGATAATACTGCAAAAGAAATGCTATTGATGTTTAGATCACTCAACACCTTACTTGTTATGCCAATAGTTGAAAAACTCAAAGCAAGTTGACTTAATCTGCAAATTTAACTCGCTCTTCCAACCAGGGTGCTATCTCTATCATTTTCTGATAATAAATTTGGGCTGTTTTTGCATCTTGTTTATATTTTGAGTCAACAAAAAGTAAGTAATACTGTTCAGAAACAAAGTCAGCATATCTTGTATAACTATTTCCCGGAACTTGTAAAAGCAAATCCCAAAATTCCTTGGACTCATCAATTGCCACATTATTTGTTACAAAACTCGGTTGAATATTATTGAATACCCAATAGTCAAGCTTATGTGCAACAATATACATTTCTGCTGCATCAACATATCTTAAGTTCGCAATGGAATCCGCGCACCTCAGTACAAGAGGTAAAATATGCGGAT
>CAZDWQ010000024.1:0-12876 GCA_964509285.1 uncultured Pseudomonadales bacterium | reverse complement strand
GAATAGGTCCATATTCTAAGTTACCATCTATATATAACTCATAGTGGTCAACGCCTACATTATCTGTCGATTGTTGCCAAACAAAGCTAGGAGTGGCGTCATTTATGATAGCCTCATCTTCAGGGGCAATTAAAAATGGAACACTCGGGGGGACTATATCTGGAACAGTGGCGCTAACTGTGTTATCTCTAGTTTTTGGATTTGTCGAGAGAGTTTCTCCTGGTCCAATACCACCTGCTTGACCATACGTTGTGATAGAAAAGAAGTGATAAATAGGAACAAAAAATAAGAATAGAGCAACTTTTAAAAAATTATGAGTAACATTTATTCTCATTTTTCATTTGACTGCAGTTCTTCGATTTGTGCCTCAAGTTCAGCAATTCTTTTTTCTTCTAAAGCTTGCTTGTGTTTGAGATGCTTTTTAATAGCTATTCCGGTAAGTAAGAAGGTGAGTAAAATAGTTATTCCTGCGATTATTATCTTGAGAGGCAAGAGCCAAAAGCTTGAGTTTGCAACTACAATCGAACCCATAGAACCGTAACTCATGGTTAACTTGGCTTTATATAATCCCCAGCCCCAAATCCTATCCCAACTATTGGCAAATTTTCTACTTGAGAGTGGAAAGATATTCTTTTGATCAATAGTAATAGTTTCTATCTTTTGATTCAGTACATTATAAATTTCAACACTCATCTGAGGAGTAATGTGTACGTCAGAATTGTTTTCAACGGTGAACTCGAAAGGAACTGGGCCATACTCACTGAATGAAGGGAATTTAAAGTCTCTCACGTAAGCTTCTTCATTTATTGGTCCTTCGACAACGACGTACAATAAAGTACCAACTCTTTGGTTAATTGCTGTGTTAGATCCATTTCTGATATCTTCAATGACTAGGTTATTGTTGTTTGTGCTTTTGCCTGGTTCATGAAGTACCATTGCATAGTGTCCACCAGGAAGAGCATCTTTTGGAATTTCTATAAGAACACTAATTCCAACTGTCGATTTTGGACCAATGGTGTGTTCAGTTGGGCTAATTGTAAGCCACGAAGCAAGGCTCCAACGGTTTGAGACGTTGTCGTCAATTGGAATTGGGGTTTGGCCGTCTTGATCAAGTAAAAAATCTTGTACGGAGGTAACAACTGAAACTGATTTCTCTGAGATGTTTCTGACGCGGAGTTGCACTTGAAGTTTTTCTCCAGGAGCTGCTTTTAAGGAACCATCGTCACCAAGCCTGGGTGGAATTGCAGTTAAAGCAACTTGATTTTGAGCAATTGTGTTTGTTGCATCTGTTGTGTCAAATAAAACTGGCTGAATTCTAGTATTTTCAGTTGTAGAGTCTGAATTAGGAATAAAAGGATTACTTGCTTCTTGGGCCAGAACTCCAGATTTGAGTGTTAAAAAAACTGTTGTAATCGCGACGAGTCCAGTAGTCAATGCAATTTTTTTGTGGTTTTGAAGTTGGGCAGTTTTCATTTAATTAGTTCCTCTAGTAACGCTTTTAAAAAGTTGCAGTTGCTGTGTAAATAATGTGGTTTTCGTAATCTCCGGCAGCTTGAGTAGCACTGATAATTGCTCTGTAACAAACGTATAAGTTATGGTCACTTGCAACAGTGGTAGATGAAAAAATTTGTTGAGCTGCTTGTGAGTCTTCTGTGTCGGCAAACTGTCTTGCACAATATGTTCCTCCAGAACAGTTACCACTTGTTGTGTCATATTCAAAAACTGGAGTTAAACCAGAGGTATTAACATCGTCTAGAGAAAACCCAAAACCCTTGTAGGTTGTAGAGTCCCATCTGCCTGAAGCAGTATGGGTTATGTTAGCACCGTTTCCTGTTGCATCAGGAATACAGTCTGCCCCAGTATTGTCTCCGGTACAAACTCCAGCATCTCTTCCAAGCTGGTCGTTTGCTCGAGTTGTAACGGCGTAGCCGTTAGTTGCATTAGTAGAAACAGCTAAAGCTTGAGCTGCGTCTGTAAATGCTGAGATTGAAAGTTCGCCAAGTGGAACTGCTGCTGCCGTTGTTGTGACATCGGTGGTAACTCCACATGCGGTAACTCCAGAAGCGACCCCACTAATTTGGAAAGTAATCTGAGGAGCAACAGAAGCGGTCACTCGGACGGCTTCAATTACGCCTATCGAAGTAGTAGTCGAGTCGGTGACGGCATATGTGCCACCACTAAGGTGTTGGACAATGATTCTATATGTATCTGCTAATCCAGTGGTATGGGCGACTTTTGGAGCTGGATTAATCAAATCATTAATAACAATAGCGTCATTTGTGGTGCCATCAAAAGCGGTTCCGATAGCACCAGTACCAGCGTAACGACATTCAAATGAATGGTAGTCTTGAGAACCAATAGTGATTGCAGAGGCTGTTGCAGTACCGGCAAAAAAGTCGTACCCAGCTATGTCAGTTGGGCAGGTTACTGTTGGAGCAGAGTTGCTAAAGTCAAAATTACCTGCGTCTGGCAGTCCGTCTCGTGAGTCTGCGTCATTCGTTACGGAAGGAACTAAAATTCTGATTGCCCCATTCAAAATGGCGTTAGCTGTTGTAAATCGAACTGTTTGAGTTGCAGATCTGGTAGCTATCACAATGTCACCAGTTTCTGTATCTCCTGAGGCAAGCACGGGGGTGACGTTAAAAGTAGAAGCGTTGTTTATACTAGTAACCGAGTAAGTAGATATTGTGTTAGCGTTACCGATGCCAACATCATCATCGGTTCCGTCTCCACTGACGAGTTGGGCGGAAGTTGTAGAGGGCCAATTTCCAGTTGTGGTATCTATGGTAACTTGAGATGAGCCAACAGTATTACCGGCAGCAAGGGCTCCGCTAAATGAAAGCTGTGAGTTAGAAAGAGTAACAGAAACATTGGTCAAACTTGCTGATTCACTTTTCTGGTACATGCCGCCAAATAAAATTCCAGCAAAAACCAAAGATGCTGCGAGAGCTTTCTTTTTTGATGTAGAGAGTTTTATATTCATTACGGCTGTATAACAATCCTTCTGTCACTAATCTTTTTATAGTTTATTCAACACAAAAAAGGGCAAATTTTCGCTTGCAAATTAATAATAGAGAGTTTTAACAATCGTTGCAATATGCAGTTTGCACTATAAGCTTGTCATTTCGGGTTTTTTTCTAGAGAAGTAGATAGAAATAGTAATTCCAATGACAGCTGCCAGTATGATTGCGATTGGTAAGGCGTAAAAAACGTGAACAGATTGTGTTATGACAACATTTTGTTCATTTTTAAGAGTGAGCACAATTTGGTATGGTCCAATCATAAACCTTGGCTTATAAGAAAATGAGCCTAACTCTGGTTGTTTTGGGTCAGAATTGGAGAGTAGAGCCCGAAGCTCTCTAGAATTATGACCTAAAATTATGTCAGGATAGATTTCAAATTCAGCAACAGTTTGTTTACGCCAGTTAACTATTTTTGCACTACCAGAGGCGGCAGTTGCACCAAAGCTATTATTTTGTACGAGCGGAAAGAACTCAACTTTTTGAAAACTATCAATAACTTTTGGCGCGTTAAAGTCAAGAACTTCAAGAATTTTGGTAAAAACATTTTGTTTGGCAACAAGAACGATAAGATTACTGCCAACAGCAGCGCTAATTTCTGAACTTGTTGCGTTTGTTTTGGCAGAAGAGCCTTTTTCTGCATTTTCTAGCTCATTTTTTGAAAAAAATAATACTGTAAGTGGGTACTCTTTTTCTTGAGCATCTTTAGGAATGTTGATATAAAGCGTTAACTGGGCTTTTTTCTGTGGAGGAATGGTTACTTCTGTAACAGAGTTGTCGACTCCCATAGAAACATACGGAAAAGTAAGTTGGTTAGTAACAATGGCTCTGCCGGTTTTGCCGTCAGTGGTAAAGTCTACAATAGTCGGCAAAACCGTGATCGAAGTTGTGCCACTATTTTCCAAAATTATTGTGTGGTTTGTTGCTGTTCCTGGAGCGATATGTAGGTACGATACTGGAGGAGAAACAGTGAGGTTTATCTCTGTCTCTTCTTGAGCAAGTGCTTTTGAGGTGCCAAAAATCAGGTTGAAAGAGAGAACAGTGAGTAAAAATAAATATTTCTTCATAGTTAATATCCTGGTACAGCTACATACACAACTGCAGTTTCGTAGTTACCGCCTGCTTGACTACCACCGATTCCTGCCTTGTACGTTACGGTTGATTGACGAGCATTGGCAACATTACTTGAGCTCATGACAACTTGCATTGCTTCAGCTGCTTCGTCATTCGCAAAGCTCTTGTAATAAGTACTGTCAATAAAGTTGGCAGGAATATCATTTCCAGACATATTATATCCAAAGCCAGCCACAGATTGATCATTCCAAACACCTGCGGTGATGTGGGTACAGGTGCCTGCATTACAAGTTGTGTCAGGAATCTCTTCTGATCCCTCAACTTGTCTGAGAGGGTGTTTCTCAAACGCATATACGGAGTATCCACCTGCACCTTTAGTGGTAATAGTTAAAGTATGTGAATCAGTAGAGTGGGTTAATTCAGCTAGTTCACCTAGGGCAATGAGTGTTTTTGAGATTTGAAAGCTAAAGTCATCTATCTGATAGATATATTGAAAACCTGAGCCAACAAAGTATGTAGAGCTACCGTATTGCCCGTATGGACCGGCTCCTGTTTGTCCGACGGTGTCGGTTACGTTGTAGCTTGTACTACTTTTTTCTCCAGAAGTTACGTTGAAGTTACCGAATGTAATGACATATGAATCTGATTCTAATCGTTCAGCATTTACAAGTTGAAAGCACAAGAAAAAAAGGGTGCAGGCAGTTAAGATAGCGATATTTTTTTTCACAACTCAAGTTTTGTTTCGACTTTTTTTGTACTCTTTTTTAATTTGGCTTCATCCATGATTTTTTGACTCTCTGATGAAAGTAGAGTAATTTGTGTATCCAGCATACGAGGATCAACGGTTTCATTTTTTTGAATCGAGTTCTCAATTATCTCTTTTAATATTGCTAGTTTTGGTTGCAAAAACTGTGAAATAAACCCTTCAAGCGTACTTGTTTCTTGAGAAAGTGAGTTGATTTCTGCTTCTTCTGTTTGAACAATTTTTTGCTGTAAGTGAGCGTCGTCATACTGTCTTCTCGCGAACAAAAAGAAAACCAACATGAGTGGTAAAGTTGTGAGTGTTGCAATACTTGAGTCAGTAATAGTAGGTTCAAGAGCATAATGAACGAGCATTGTTGCGAGCGTAGCTACAATTGCAGTTTTTTGTCTGGTAGTCATAACCAAGAAGAAGAGATGTATATAGGCAAAAGGATAGAAGATTGAGTTAGCGTTTCCTGTTGCCCCAATCAAGATGACAACGGCAAATGAGACAAAAACGATTTCAATGGAGTGAGTTTTTGGCAAAATATGCCAGAGTTGGGCTTTTGCAACTCGTTTTGATATAAAAAATCCAAGGGTTGCGAGTGCAAAAGCTTGTAAAGAGTAGTAGGACAGGCTTGGAGTAGAGAGCCAAAAATACGCTAGACCTATGGCAAGAAGTACAGCGAGAGTGTGTTTAAGTGAAGACATATTTTTAGTATACCTTAAAAAGTATGATATACTCTACTACGTATGTTACAGAAAAATAACAACTCACTTCTTCTTAACCTCTAAGGATACAGGGGAGTTGTTTGTGTCAGTAAAACCCCCTCAAAAAAGAGGGTTTTTTTATATCACAAATTGTAAGAAAAAAAACTATAATTAAGAAAGCAAAAAATAACAGAAAATAAAAAATTATGTTTAATCAAAATCAAATCGAAGAAAAGTGGCAACAAATCTGGGAAAATAACCAGCTCTTTCAACAGAGTGAAAAGGGGATTGCCCCAGATGGTAAAGCCGTAGCAGACTCAGATACGGTTTCTGTTAAAGAAAAAATGTATTTATTATTTGCGTTTGCATACCCATCTGGTTCTGGTTTGCATGTTGGGCATGTGGAAAGTAAAACAGCCTTAGATATTTTAGCTCGTTATTACAGAATGAAGGGTAAAGATGTGTTCTTTCCAGTTGGTTGGGACGCATTTGGTCTACCAGCAGAAAATTATGCAATCAAAACAGGCGTCCATCCAAAAGTAACTACTAAAGATGCCATCACAACATTTAGAAGACAAATTAAACGAATTGGAATTTCCTATGACTGGGCAAATGAGTTAGCAACAAACCACCCCGAATATTACAAATGGACACAATGGATTTTTACTCAAATGTTTGCTAAAGGTTTGGCATATCAAAAGAACGGTATGGTTAACTGGTGTCCTCAAGACCAAACTGTGCTGGCAAATGAGCAAGTTGTTGAAGGCAGATGTGAGCGTTGTGACAGCCAAGTCGTTCAAAAAGAGTTAAAACAGTGGTATTACAAAATTACTCAATATCAAGATGAGCTAATCTCTGGTTTAGACCAGGTTGATTGGCCAGAAGCAACAAAATCTCAACAATTAAACTGGATTGGCAAAAAAACTGGTATCGAAATTACCTATCCTATTGCTGAGAGTGACAAAACAATTACTTGTTTTACCACTCGTCCTGACACGAACTTTGGCGCAACTTTTGTGGTGATTGCTCCAGAGCATACATTTGCAAAAGAGATAGCTCAAGATAATCAACAGGTGGCAGAATATTTGGACGCTGCAAGTAAGAAATCAGAGTTAGATAGACAGCAAGAGGGCAAGAAAAAAACTGGTGCTTTTACTGGTTTTTATGCAGTTAATCAGCTAACCAATAAGAAAATGCCAATTTGGGTTTCAGATTTCGTTTTGGGTGGGTTTGGAACAGGTGCTGTTGTTGGTGTTCCAGCTCACGATATGAGAGATTTCGAGTTTGCACAGTTTGTAAATGCACAAGAAAATTCTCAGAAGATTGAAATAACTCGAGTTGTTGCAGGTTCAGATGGGGATGTTTCAGAGATAACCAAGGCAGAGCAGGTACAGGAAGAAGATGGTACCATGGTAAATTCTGATTTTTTAAACGGCATGGAAATCCACGCAGCTACGGGGAAAATCATGGATTATTTAGAAGAAAAAGGCTGGGGTAAGCGCGTCACCACCTATAGACTTCGTGACTGGTTGATTTCTCGACAACGCTATTGGGGAACTCCAATTCCAGTTGTGTATGATCCAGAGGGGAAAGCACATCCAGTTAAAGCAGAGCATTTGCCTTGGGAGTTGCCAACCGACGTAGATTTTAAACCAACTGGTGAATCACCACTCAAATCAAGTAAAGAGTTTATTGAAAGAACCGAAAAATTATACGGGAAAGGTTGGACTCCAGAGTTTGATACGATGGATACCTTTGTTGATTCAAGTTGGTACTTTTTGCGTTATGTTGATTCAAGAAACACAGATGTTTTTGCTGATGCTGAACAAATTAAAGCCTGGTTGCCAGTTGATTTGTACATGATTGGACCAGAGCATATAGTGTTGCACCTCTTGTACTCTCGATTTTTCACCAAGTTTTTGCGTGACGAAGGCTACTTGAACTTTGACGAGCCATTTATGAAGATGCGCCATCAAGGTATGATCTTAGGCCCTGATAATCGCAAGATGAGTAAATCAAAGGGAAATGTTATTAATCCAGACGAAATTATAGAAAAATTTGGCGCTGATACTTTAAGAGTGTACGAAATGTTTATGGGACCACTTGAGGCAGATAAACCTTGGGATATACGAGCAGTTATCGGTGTCTATAAATTTTTGCAGAGGGTTTACAGCTTAGTCAGTGAAGCAGAGCTTGAGGAATTTTCACAAGACCAAAAAGTTGTAACAGAACGAAAACTACATCAGTTAATTGCTAAAGTTTCAGAAGATGTTCCAAAACTAAAGTTCAATACCTCGATTGCGTTCATGATGGAATTTGTGAATGTATGGCAAGACGAAGTTAAAAAGCACAACAAAACCCTCAATATTGATGACAAAATCAAGTTTGTACAAGTTTTAGCTCCATTTGCTCCGTTTATGGCAGATGAGCTCTACGAAACTATTACTGGTTTGGCAAGCGATAACGATGAATATGCTGGGGTACATATCTCTTCATGGCCAGAATTTGATGCAAATAAAGCAAAGACCGATGAAATTACGATCCCAGTTCAAGTGAACGGAAAAGTGCGTGCTCAGTTCGTTATTTCAGCTGATAAAGTTGCAGATGAAACATTTATTTTGGAAACAGCAGTTGCCCTGCCAGAATTAGAAAAATTCATTGCAGGCAAAGAAATTAAAAAAAGGATTTATATTGCTGGGAAGATTGTTTCTTTAGTTGTTTAGGCTAGAAGAATAGTGTTACCATTATTGTATGGCGACCATTTCCGAAGAGTTTCAGCTTACCATTTATAGTCAAAGTGGGTTAATTTTTGATAAGCCAGTTGTGGCGGTGAGTGCCGAAAATGAGGTTGGTCCTTTGAGTATCTTGTCTGGCCATAGTAATTTTATTACCACGATTAAGGGCTCTCTTACTGATGAGATGCTGTTTGCTTATTTTAAGGACGGCTCAACAAAAGGTTTTCTGCTTGAATCTGGAGTTATTAAAGTGTTTGAGAATAAAGTAGAGGTGTTCCTAGTATTGGACCTTAATCTAGATCTTTTGCCCGCTTAATTTTTTTTCGGTTCTGGTGGTTTTACTTCTGTTTTTACCGATTTTTCTTGTGTTTCTAAGATCATTTGTGTAGGGGCATAAGATATGTTTGAGTCCTCAACCCGTTGTGGTTGAATGCCGTGTTTTGTTTGCAGCTCAGCTCCTTCCATAAGCAACGCTTTGTACTTTTCTTCAATATTGAGCACTTTATTTTTTGCTAATTCAAGTTGTTTCTGGTCCTGTCTGATTTTTTCAAGTTCTTCGGCAGTTAAAGTCATTGGTGGGTGGCTTGGATCAATATCAATATATGATTTTCTTTCTTTCATGAACGGAAGTTTGATTCTGAACCTTGGTTTTTGTAGAGGAAACGCTGGTTCAAATTGTTCTATTGGCTTTGTTGGAGCAGGGGCTACTTGAACTGGTGGCTTTTGACTTTGTGACTTTGGTTCTTCAAAAACAGAGTCATCGATTTTTTCGATATAGAGTAATCTTTCTGGGTCGATTGCATCAAGGGCACCAGAGAGAATTTTTTCAATATCGGTGAGAGTCTGTTCATTCTTTGCGAACACACCCTTTCTGTTTGTTTGAGGCTCTGCCACGGTGAGACTTTGTGTCATGTAGTTTTCAATTAAGATTGCCCGTTTATAGGTTGTTTGGTCTTCAAGAGAAAGCTCAGAAATTCCAACCAACGAAACAATTTTTTCAATATCTTTTGCTTGTTCCAGAATTTGTTTGCATTTTAAATATAATTCAAAGTGTCTTTTGCCAATAATTTCCTGATCAACGGCTGAAGAGTTGGAGGCGAGCAAGTCTATTGCTGGCAACTTACCTGATTGGTAAATATCTCTAGAAAGCACGATGTAACTGTCTAGATAGTAGAGTGCGGAGCGGACGCTATAATCGAGTAAATCGTCAGAAGGAAGATAGATTGCTTCGATACTGGTAATATATGCCTGTGGGGTAGAGGTGAGCATTTCGTGTAGAGTTCCGACTTCAGATGGTAATGTTGGCTGATATCCATCTTCTGAAGGAACAGCCTGCATGAGCGTTGAAAGTTCGTATCCAGCTTGGCTAAAACGGTACATATTATCCATAAAGAAGAGCACATCGGTGTTATGATCTCTAAAATCTTCAGCAATGGTAGCCGCTGCAAATGCAGTTCTAAACCGGACAGCTGGGTTTTCTCCCATTTGTCCCACGACCATTACTGTCTTATCAAGTACTTTTGATTCTTCAAGGTTTTCAAGTAACTCTTTTGCTTCACGAGAACGTTCTCCGACAGCGCTAAAAACCGAGATACTTTCTTTATTTTGGTTACTTGCAATAACAACGTTATGAATGAGTTCAGTTAAAAGAATAGTTTTACCAAGTCCTGCACCTCCAACGAGCCCAATCTTACTTCCCTTCAAGACGGGGGTGAAAAAGTCTATGGCTCTGATACCAGTGCTCAAGACTTCTCTTGGAGTTATTGCAGATTCAATATCAGTTGGCGTATGAGCATGAATTGATTTGAGGCGTCTTGGACTGAATGGTTTATTATCTTGGGCATTTCCGAAAACATCTATGGCGCGTCCAAGCACGCTTTTTCCTACCGGAATGAGCAAGTTTTGTTCGGTATTTATGAGAACATCACCACGGGCAATCTTGCTTTTAGCACTGAGAATAAAACAGTAATATGTATGATACTCTTGGGCAGAGGAGACAACCTCTAGCTTGATTTCTGGATTGTTTTTTAAAGTGAGCACATCAAAAACCGCAGGTTGATGTGTTAAAAACTCCACAACTGCCATATTATCGTGAACTGCGATGATTTTTCCTGTTTTTATCATGACCAAAACCTCATTCCAGAAAGACGATTTCTCTGTTTTTTGTTTGCTTTATACTTCATCGTTTTTAGTTTTAAGTGCCGTATTTTTTCTACTTCTTTTTCAAGATTATCTTGTGTGTGTTGTAGCGTAGCAATTCTTGCTCCAAGGTTGGCAAGATGTGCTTCTTTGATTTTATGCTGAAAGAGATTAGACATTATCTGAACCTCAAAAAATGTAGAATTTTCTTTTTTTCAGGTTCAAATAAAAAGTGTTTTTTTTCTTGTTCTGGTGTTTCAGTAATAGAGATATCTCCAGAAATCGCTTCGAATTGTGGTTTTTGTTCCATCAGAGAAACATAGTATGGATTGTAAATATTGATTTGTTCGTACTCAAGGAGATGTTTCATGAGTTCGATATTACTTCTTAGATCTGTGTTTTTCTCGGTTAACTCAAAGTAAGTGAATTCCTTGTTAGTTGGAAAAAATTCTTTAAATAGTCTTTTTGCAGTCGCACCAACAATGACTAGGTCACTATCGGCGATATTCTCTTTAAAAAATTGTAAAGCTTCACGGTTGGTATTGGTTGAAAATTTAGTCTCAAACGAAATAAAAACAGAAACAGTTTTACCGTTTTTTGTGAGGGTAGAGAAGCTAATAACTTGTTTATTGTTTGGATTTGTTTTAATAAAGCGCTTCAAATCTTGTTTGAGATCAACAAAAGTATCGAGTAAGCCTTGAAAAAAAGTACGGCTATTGATTGTGGCATCTCGATTGAGTTGCATCTGGTAGATGGTAAGTTTTTGGTATGCAGAAAAGAAGTTACCAATGGTACCCAATGATGTTTCCTCTAGTTGTAGTTGTTTTACACTTGGCATAGGTTAAGCAAGAATGCTTTTTCTTTTTCTACTGTGTCTAGCAATTCTTTAAATGTCTTTGAATTTGTTAATAGAAGGTCAATTTTTTCTTGAATATCTTTTTTACTGTACTGTTTATTGAGCTCAAACTTACAACTAGAGATAACGTTTTTGTGACTATGCTCAAACCAATCAAGCCAGATCATAGAAAGTAGAATAATTTGAACGCTCAGAGGTAGGCCGTTGATTTCGCTGAAAAAGTCAGTGAGAATTTCACCTTTTTGTAAAACTCCTTGACTTTTTTCACTGATCTCACTACCTAAGTGGGTGAGGTTTTTTGTTTTTTGATAGGTAGTTAAAAAGCTAGTGATTTTTAAATTGATATCACGTTGAATTGCTGTCTGTGTTTGTTTTCCAACACGAGTAACAGAAAGGCCGGTGTTTATTGCTGGGCGAAATCCTTGATTGAAGAGTCTTGGTTCAAAAAGAAGGTGCCCATCAGTAATAGAAATAAGATTTGAAGCAATAAAGTCAGTGAGGTCACTATTTGTAGTTCTTACCACAGGAATACAGGTGAGTGAGACAATTTTTTCAGGATCTTTTGGGTGAGGGAATGAACCAGATCTTTCCAAAAGCTCTGCTTGAGAAAAGAAAATATCTCCTGGGTATGAATCGCGACCCGGAAATTTCTTTGCAAGCAAAGAAATTTCTCTATAAAATTCTGCCTGAGAAGTTAAATCATCGAGTATCAAAAGCACGTTTTCTCCTTGAGCTATGAAATATTCTGCCACGGTCATAGCAGAATACGGAGTAATCACAATAGAGCTAATAGAATCTTTTGGAGTAGAGGCAATAATAACAATGTTGTCGATCACATTTTGTTTAATAAAAAAGTCGTACGCGTTTTTAATGTCTGCGGTGGTTTTGGCAACCATAGCATACACAACTTTATTGCCTAGAAGTGCTTGTTTTACAGCTAAATTTCTGGCAAAAACACCTTTTCCAGATTTGCGGTCACCAATTAAGAGCTCCCGTTGGCCCTCGCCAATTGGCAAGAGTAGGTCAGTGACGCTGAAGCCAGTCATGAGTTGGTTTACAATACGTTTTCTTTGAGTAATTTTAGCTGGCTCTTGATAAACCTCTCTGTATTCAAGAATAGTTCGAGTGCTTGCCTTACTGCTAGAGATTAACAAATCTCCCAAAGGATTAAAAACTGATCCAAATAATTGGGAAGTAATAGGAAATGAAAGTTGTTTATTGGTCCGGTATAACTTGCTTCCAGTTCTAATTGTTTTTTTTGAGAAGATCATTAATTTTATCTCATTGGTGTCAAAAGAGATAACTTGCCCTAAACTTTCGTCATCATCGTCAAAGATTACCATTTCTCCTGGATTTATGTTGGTAAACCCTTTTGCATTTACTAACGGATGGTATACAGAAGTAACTTCTGCATACTCGCTTGTGTCGATCAAATATTGTTTACTAGTTGTCATATAAGTAGGGTATTTTCGATTGTTTTTTTGTAGGTTCTCCCGTTGTAGTCAATTTGAATTCCCAGTGCTAAGTCGGTATTAACCTGGTATTCAATAGATCTACTGCATAATTGCACATTAACAAACCGAATTCACCCAAAGTCTTA
>CAZDWQ010000023.1:1576-13066 GCA_964509285.1 uncultured Pseudomonadales bacterium | reverse complement strand
CAAAAACAATAATTTTTAAATGAAAAAACCACCTCGTTTTTTCTATTAACTCAAATCTAAACTATCTATATTATAGGATACTTTGACCAAAAAGTCAAGTCTAAATGCCGTTATGACAATCTATTTTTTATTTTTATCGACTATTTTTGGAAACTCAGATCTGTTAAAAAATCGTGCCAATGCCCAAGGTAATCCCATGATTGCAACAACATATTGCCAGACAGAAACATGCTCTTGAGAAGCAAAATTTGCCTTCCCATCTGTATCTATATGAACACCATAATCACGCATCAAGCTTGTTGGCACTATTGGCCTACCTGTTTCTGAACGTTGTATTCCTCTCTGCATAAATAAAACCTCCAAATAACTCCTACCCTACCTCATCTGCTAACTTTTCCAGCTCATCATGACCATCTCCTAAAAGTTCTAGTTGCTCAATCCCTGGCAAACTTCCCCCAATAATTCCCTGTAAATCGCCATACATATTTGATGTACTTAAAATCACTTTTTCAATTTCTTTTTCGCGTTTTGCCCAAATACGAGTGAACGATCGCTTCTCGGTTTCTAAATCTTGCTTCATGTTCACGAACGCCATCACAATATTTTCTACACGATTTTTAAATTGAGCCCCAGACAGATACTTGTACAGCATATCCATTTTCTCATCTCTGCCAACCAAAGATTGCTTTACTTTAGCGACTTCAACCAGTTGGATCCTCAGAGCATTAACCAACGGAATGATATGAGCATATGAAACAACCCACACCCCATTTTTTAGACCAAATCCCTTGATATCTTCTGGCAAAACCTGTGTAACTAGAATTGCAATATCTGCCTTCACTAAACCTTGATCACTCTTCAACTTAGAAATCCAACCCTCACTAAAAGCTTTGGTGTTCTTTGATTCCCAAATGATTGTTCCAGAATGGTTACCAACTCTAGCATTCACCTTTTGCACTAAATCAGCGCCCTTTGCCCCGGTTGCAACATCACTAATTTCATCAGTCACAAACGTATTTGCCAGCAACTCGCGCAAATCATTTTCTTGCACTTCACCTTGGATTTGCATTGAACCTTGCTCAGCTTTTCGCTTGAGATCCCCAATTTGTTCACGCATTTGTTCAAGCTGTTTATCTTTTTCCTGCAGTTTTAAGCGTTGCGACTCTGCTTCCTGTTTTTTTGTATCTGCAACGATTTTTTCGCGTTCTTCATCAAGTTTTCGAGCCATTTCTAGCTCGATTTTTTTCTCTTTTTCTTCTAACTCTCTTGTTTTTTTACGAAGCTCCAGCTCATGTTTTTCCGATTCCTCTAATTTCTTTGAATTTTCTTTTAACTGCTCCTGTAATTCTGCTAACTCTTTATCTTTTTTCTTTTGTAATTCGCTAGACTCTTTCTCAACTTTTTCCTGTGCATGTTTTTGAGCTACTGCCCATAACTTCTTTTTTTCAGCCTCAAGTTGAGTTCCGTACTCTTTTTTTTGTTGTTCAAGTTTATCTTTGAGTTTATGCTCAACTTCTTGCGAGAGTGCTTGCGTTAAAGGAATTTGTTGCCCACAGTTTGGACAAGTAATTGTTTGATCTGCCATAGTTATTTTCCAATTTCATCTTTCATTTTGCGAATTTGGGCATCTAAACGCTGCCCCTTTTGTTGATATATTTTATTCAATGGCTCAGGACTTGCAAACTCTTTTTTTAGCAAATTTTTCCGCTCGTTTGTTGCTCTTGAGAGCGCTTGAGCCACTTGTTGCGTGCGTTTTTGTCCAAATGAAGTAGGCTTTTGCGTTCTAGATATTCCTAATGGCTTTAAAAATTTCACTTTTACTTCCTAGTTTCTGAAATTATTACATCGTTATCATTTAATGCTACAAATTTTACGGCATGATTTAAGTAGTAATCAACCACAACATTTATTTTTTGAGATTCAGGATGGTCAGAACGGAAGTGCGGTGCAATGCTAAAATCGATTAAACCCAACCCTTCATATGTTCTCACTCCGGGTTTATACCCATCCGGGTCAATCTCGGGATCATCAACAAACTCTAACCCTCTTAAATTTTGACTTAAAACACAAGCTCCTGCACTAAAACCTGCATACACGAAGTCATTACGCTTGGAGAAATCAAGCAAAATTAGATCAAAGCCACTTTCTGTAAAGGCTCTTCGCAGAACAAAAACATTCCCTCCGCGAACATAGACAGCATTGAATTCTGCTAATTTTTCTCGCAACTGGTCAACTTTTCCAAAATATTCACGTAAATCAATCTGTTCAACTTCTAGCCCCAAACCTTCTATGTCTCGTCTGTCCCTTTGGACCGATTTTGTCAGCTCAAAATAGTTGTTCGTAAAATCAAGCGCATTAGTGATAAGCGCTACTTTTTTATTTTTCGTCACCGAATTTACTAGATCTTTGAACTTCTCTGGGTACTCACCTAAACGATATGATGCAAGATAAAGCTTCATAGCAACAGCATAACAAAATAGGCAAAAAACTCAACCGCAATAGTGTTACAGTTTATGCAAGAAAGCACTAGTATTATTCACTTAACAAAAGAAAACTGCATATGGTTATTTTGAAAAAAGTTTGCTTTACTTACTTGTAATCAAAAAACCCAAAACAAGTTTTGTAACAAAGTATCAGTATATATAACAAAAGTAAGGAATATATGGCAAAAAAAGCTCAAACACAAGATCCTGTAGAAAACACTGGTGAACAATCAGCTAAGCAGCAAGCTGTTTCCATAGCCATGCAACAGATTGAAAAAGAGTTTGGCAAAGGTTCAGTCATGAAAATGGGTGATTCTTTACGAAATATGGCAACTATTCCAGTTGTCTCAACTGGTTCTTTAGCCTTAAACCTTGCGCTTGGTATTGGAGGATTTCCAAAAGGTAGAATTCTTGAAATCTACGGACCAGAAGCATCTGGTAAAACAACCCTTTGTTTACACGCCATTGCAAATGTTCAAAAAACAGGTGGAGTTGCTGCATTTATTGACGTTGAACATGCACTTGATCCACAAAGAGCAGAAAAGATTGGAGTCAACCTAGATGAGCTCCTTATCTCTCAACCAGATTACGGTGAGCAAGCCCTAGAAATCGCAGAAAAGTTAATCCGCTCAGGAGGTGTTGAAATTGTTATTATAGACTCAGTTGCCGCATTGGTTCCAAAATCAGAAATTGAAGGTGAAATGGGTGACCACCAAATGGGTACTCAGGCACGCCTTATGTCACAAGCAATGAGAAAATTAACTGGTGCAATTAACAAAACCAAAACATTAGTAATTTTCACTAACCAGATCCGTCATAAAATTGGTGTCATGTTTGGCTCACCAGAAACTACCACTGGTGGTAATGCGCTCAAGTTTTACGCATCTATGAGATTAGATATTCGAAAAATTGGCAACATTCAAGAAGGAGACGCTATTGTCGGAAGTCGTCATAGAGTAAAAGTTAAAAAGAACAAGTTAGCTCCTCCATTCCAAGAAGCTGAGTTTGATATGGACGCAAACGGTATTTCTATGACAGGAGATGTTGTTGACTTAGGAGTCAAGGAAAACGTGATTCAAAAAGCAGGCAGTTTCTTCAAATATAATGGAGAGGTTATCGCTCAAGGTCGTGAAGCTACCAAAGCATTTTTGGAAGAAAATCCAAATATAATGAAAAAGATGCAAAAAGAAATTTGGGACGCAATCAAAAAAGAAAACAAAATTGACGAACCAAAAGAAGAGTAAATTTAGTTGAAACTCCCTTTAGCGCCTCGAGTAAACTCGGGGCGCTAAAGTATATTCTCATTGACTTAGCACCTGTTTACGAGTACAATGTGGAGTGTGCTGAGATCTTTAGAATAAAGAGGAAAGCAAACAAACTTAAGTATTTTGGAATTATTACAAGAATAGTACATAATGAGTAACATACAACATAAAGAGAGCGATACTTTGCCACAATAAAAAATAGGTGGTTTTTTCGTACGACTCAAGCAGTTACTTATAATTTTTCTCAATACACAAGTGCGTTTCCTTACTTCTGATTTCAGCGAGTTATTAATTACGTATATTTAAAAACAGTAAGGAACATATGTCATTTTTTGGAAATCTATCAACACTTTTTGCGCCACAACAAGCCGCTAAACAGCAACAAAAAGCACAACTAGCCGGACAACAACCAGGTAAGAACACACAAGCTGGCCGCCCTGACGCACCTAAAGTTGCATTTAACAAACAACAGAAAAAACAAAAGAAACAACAACCAAAGCCACAAGAAGTTAAACCTCAGCTGGTTATTCCAGAGAATATTCAACAAATCAGAAGAGATGCTGAAGCTAAAGCTCGGGAAATTATTGTTGAGGCAAAATCAGAAGCACTCCAACTACGAAGCAAAGCTGAAATAGAACAACGAGAACTAGGCAGACAGCTCGAACAACAACAAAGAAGTTTGCAAGCTAAACTTGACCGTATTGATGAAAGATTAGAAGTCATTAGTACCAAAGAAGAACAACTTGAAAAGAAACGCTTTGAAATTGTTGAACTCAAACAAGACGTAGAAAAAGAAAAAGAAGGAGTAATCAAACAACTTGAAAAAGTTGCAACTCTTACTAGAGATGAAGCAAAAGAGCTTTTACTGCAACGCCTTGAAAAAAAACTCGGCAAGGAAATGGCTTTATTTATTCGACAAAAAGAAGAAGAAGCACACGCTGAAGCTGATGAAAAAGTTAAAGAAATTTTAATTGATGCAATGAAACATGGTGCAACAGATTACGTTCCTGAATACACAATTTCTGTCGTGACTCTTCCATCTGAAGACACTAAAGGAAAAATCATTGGTAAATCAGGTAGAAATATCAACGCATTTGAGAGAAGAACTGGTGTTGATGTTGACCTCGATGTTTCTCCAACTGAAGTTCGTCTCTCTTGTTTTAACCCAGTTCGTAGAGAAATCGCAAGAATTTCTTTGGAACGATTGATCAAAGATGGTCGTATCCAACCAACTAGAATCGAAGAAGTTGTCGATAAAGTTGAAAAAGAAATGGATAAAACCACTCTCGAGGCAGGTAAAAAACTATGCCACGATGTTGGTGTATACAACTTGCCAATCGACTTAATGAAAATGCTTGGTAAATTCAAATTTAGATTCTCTTATGGTCAAAACTTAATTGCTCATACCTTAGAAGAAACAAAAATTGGTATCAAAATCGCCCATGAATTAAATCTTGATGTAAACGTCGTTAAACTCGGTTGTTTACTTCACGATATTGGTAAAGTTTCTGACGAAACTGAAGGTTCACACGTTGAACTTGGTATCAAAATCGCAAAGAGATATGGTATCTCTCAAGCAGTTATTGATTGTATTGCACAACACCATGAAGACGAACCATTCTCTGGCCCAGAGCAAATGGCTGTCTACATTGCTGACGCAATTTCAGGTGCAAGACCTGGCGCACGTTATGAGAACTACGACGAATACGTCCAAAGATTACAAAAGCTTGAAGAAATTGCTATGCAATATAAAGAAGTGAAACAAGCATATGCAATCCAAGCTGGCCGTGAGATTCGTGTCCTCCTTGAACCAGAGCAATCTAAAGATGATGACGTGAAAAATCTCAGTCTTAAAATTAGAGATGAGATCAAAGAAAAAGTTACCTACCCAGGTACCGTTACTGTCACCGTTATTAGAGAAACTCGTGGATCTGAGATAGCGAAATAGTGTACAATTTTTGAAAGAGACATTTATGAATAACTTTTGGTTAATCACACAAGCAGTTTTATCAGTACTTATCATCACAGTCGTACTGCTACAAGCACAGGGTGGTGGAATTGGTCCAGCTTTTGGTGGCGGTGGTGAAAACTACCATACAAGACGCGGCTTGGAGAAAGTACTTTTTAATGCAACAATTGTACTAGTCGCGTTATTTGCTGTTGCCTCAATTGCATCTCTGATAACAAGATAATTCTTAAGTACACGAAAGTTAAGATGAGAAGATTGTACTGGTATTTAACAACATATGCCAAAAAACATGGACTCGTTTTTATAGCATCAATCGTCTTTGCTATCGCAATTTTCTCGTTTATTGTACCCTCACTCATCTCTGTTCTAGAAAACAAAAAAACTCACTATGTTGGGTTGATTGGTGACTTTAACATCGATACTCTTCCAAAAGAAGTTACAGGAAAACTCAGCGCTGGCCTAACCAAAATTGCTGATAATGGTTCTGTTGAACCATTCCTTGCTGGAAGATGGAGCACTGAACAGGATGGTAAAACATATCGTTTTATTTTAAAAGACAATATTTTTTTTAGAGACGGGCGTAAAGTAACTACCCAAGACGTCAACTACAACTTTCCAAACGTTGAAACAATTATTACTCCAAACGATATTGTTTTCAAACTACCTGACTCTTTTGCACCATTCCCTGTTGCCGTGTCACAGCCAATACTAAGAAAAGAAGAGCAACCATACAAATTTATTTTAACTAGACCAACGTTGATTGGTGTTGGACCATACTCCTTAGTAGATTATCAAAAAATTGGAAATAGAATTTCAGAAGTCGTTTTAGAAAGTAGAGATGATAAATATGTATATAAATTTTATCTCACAGAAAAAGATGCTGTGAATGCATTTAAACATGGGGAGGTCGATATATTACCTGAACTCTCACAAGAATTTGATATAGGTAGTTGGAAAACTGCAAAAGTAGAAAAAAAGGTTGATTATAGTAAATATTTAGCAGTTTTCTTTAATATGCGTGAACCAAAATTTACGAAGAACCTGAGACAAGCGCTCTCATATGCAGTCGAAAAACCAACAGATGAAACAAGAGCCATCGGACCAATTAATCCAGAATCATGGGCC
The DNA here is from genome assembly GCA_964509285.1 of uncultured Pseudomonadales bacterium. Taxonomy (GTDB): domain Bacteria; phylum Patescibacteriota; class Microgenomatia; order UBA1400; family PJMF01; genus VFLK01. The sequence continues at coordinate 6,224 of CAZDWQ010000023.1, read as the reverse complement.
TACTTACCTGCTTTGAAATCCTATGACAGAGATATCGAAAGAGGTATTGAAAGAATTTTAGATGAACCTCCTCAAGAAAAACTCGAGCTTAATCTCACCACAACTTCTACCTACCAAACCCAAGCTGAAGAATTTATTAAGCAATGGGAAGAATTTGGACAAAAAGCAGCAGAGGCTTGCCAGTCTTCAGACAAAATTACAGAAAAATCAACTTGCGAAAAAATGAAACTCCACGTCAACTTAAAAATCACTAACTTTCCTGATGTAAGCAATTTCGAAATGCTGTTAATTGGACAAGAATCCCCTGCTGATCCAGACCAATATCAATTATGGCATTCTGGAGAAAGTACAAACTTTACGGGATATAAAAACACCCGTATCGATAACTTATTAGAAAAAGGTCGTCAGACTACTGAGTTCCAACAAAGAAAAGAAATCTACCAAGAATTCCAACAATTTTTCTTAGAAGATGCTCCAGCAATTTTTATTAAGCACTTAGATACTTTTACCATTAGTAGGTGAGAACAAACTTTTAATCCTCTTCAGGAATTACAAGCCAAAGTAAAATGTAGGGAACAATTCCAGGAAACCCTCCTGGCAAGAGCAATAACACCCATCCAACACGAACCAGTGTTACATCAATGTCAAAGTAGTTTGCTAAAGCTTGGGAAACTCCACCAATTTTTTTACCTTTTTTAGGAAGTAGTAACCTTTTGCTTTTTAATTTTGTCATAATACCCCTAATTATATACCATTTATAACAAATTTTTTACAAATGACGCATTTTTTTGCGCATAAACTCAAAGGCAGCTGTCATAGTATATTTTGCGGAAAGTGGAATATCGTGAGCATGCAAGTATTCAATATTTGCCCCACCAAAACCAGTTTTAAATAATGTAACTCCTGCAAAACGATGGTTCACAGCACCCTCTGGGGCAATTCCCCAGAAATTATATTGCGCACAACCACGGTTCTTTGCCTCTAAGATTGCAGCCCACTGGCAAGCATAACTACCAGGAAGTTTCGCATTATCATCTGTTGAAATTCCATAATGGTATACTGCTTCACCATTGTAAAAAATTATAAATGCTGATGCTAAAAGTTTACCTTCATAGTAAGAATGGAATAGCAAAACTTGATTGTCTTGTGCAAACGCTTTGAACTGTTCGTGCAGAAAATCATATGAGAATGGCACAAAACCATGACGAGTAGCAAGAGTAACTTGGTGATCATAGAATGCTTTAATTTCTTCTGGATTATTTGTTTGCTCCACGGTAATTCCAAGCTCTTTTGCTTTACGAATTGAAGAACGATGATTTTTTCTCATTTGAGCTAAAAGTTCTTCTTCTGTTAAGGTAAGATCCAACTGTAAAGTGAGGTCTGCAGTAAGATGCATTTGTGAGAGGCGCGCGCCAGCGCGCGCCACTTTTTCTCTCAGCTCTAAAGTATCTAATACTTGAGGTCGAAACCGAATAAAATCAACTTTTTGCTCTCCTGCCACAGTTTTGATTTGACCAAAAACATACTCAAAAAGTTCCTGATTTTGCCAATCCATAATCGGACCACCTGCAATAGTAATGTAGTTTCCTCTTTTAGCTTTTTCAACAACTAATAAAGCCAGTCCAACAACTTGATCCGCATCCAAGAACAACAATCTCAACACTGTCTTTCCCAAATTTTCATGAAAAACTCCCCAATTCCATGACTGTAAAAAATTTGCCTCTTTAAAGTTCGTAATTGCCTGTTCCCAAACTTCTTTAGTAACCGATGTAGTAGTACTTAAATTCATGAATTCTCCAATATTATTTTACAAATCTTTTGGACTTTCCCAACTGTCATTTCACGATGAGTTGGTAAATTTAAAACTTGCTCAACTAATAGCTCCGCATTCTTGCAACTACCATTTTTATAGGCAGTTTTATAAGCAAAGCTACCACAATCGACTGCTTTTCTATACCAACGATCAGAAACGTATATTCTATTTTTCTTTAGTGCTCGTACTAGTTTCTCAACTTGTTCTAAATTTTTACATCGAAGACTAAATCTTAAATTACTAGCTTTTTTAATCTCATTTTCCTCGATTAAAATCTCTAAATTACTTTCTTTGAGTAGTTCAAAGTACTCTTGGGACATTTCACGCCTGTGTTGTAACTGTCGTTCCAAATTTTTGAATTGCAACAGTGCTAAACCAGCATACGCAGGGTGCATCCAAGTCATTTTGTCTGTCTTACTTTGTATTGGGTTACTCAATAACCCCAAAGCCTTACTTATAGCGAAAACAATTTTTCCTAAACCAAAATGATGTGTTTTTCTTATCAATGAAGTTGTATCAGGATACAGCAAATCTTCATATACAAATACAAACGGCAGTTTTTCTACCATATTTTTTACATCAAACAACCGTTCTTCTTGCTCATCATTTAATTTTCTAAAAACAACTGATCCACCAGAAACAGCATCAACGATTTTATCTTTACCAAATGAAAAAACTACTGCATCTGCGTTGCTTCCTAAAACTGCACCTTCACTATCAACACCACCGATTCCTTGGGCGACATCTTCTATTAATAAAAGCCCCTGTTTCTCACACCATTTTTTAATACCAACACTATCTGCAGGAATTCCTAAACTATGCTGAATCAAAACCGCTTTTGCATTTGGGTGATTTTTAAAGGCAACTGTAATACTGGCCACATCTAAGTTTGTTCCACTCTTACCAATGTCAGTGTATACAGGTTGCATTCCAGCTCTCACAATTCCTTCTTCGACTGCATAGCAACTAAACGCTTGAGTGATAACTTCACTCCCCGGTTGCAGTAATACTCTACAACATGCTTCTATCGCATCACGACCTTTGTATAAATTTAAAACTTTGCCACCATATGTTTTTATTAAGTACTCTTCTAACTTCGTTACATTTGATTTGGGAGCATACAAAATACTCCGTAAACTTGTTGTAACAAACTTGAGTGAATAATTTGAACCGAGACTATTAAAAATTGATTGCATAGTGTTTTTTATTGTATATATTGCTTCGTCCAAGCAGGCATTCTACCTTCAATAATAATGATATCGTCAGCGTCTAAAGTCGAAACAACTTCTGCTAGCTGTTCACTACTTGTAAGCAATTCTCCGGCAAATACTTCAGTAAATTCTTCTTTACCCGACTCTCCAACAAAAATAACTTGATCAAAAACTTTTTGAGCACGTCGTGCTAACTCTAAATGGATTTCTTTTGAGTCTCTCCCCAAATCAACAATTCCTGGGGTAATCAAAACTTTTTTCTTTGCTTGCATGGCTTTTGCTAAGTTAATTATTGCCTCAAAACCTTTTGGGTTACTTGTATCACCATCATCAACAACTCGTACCCCACTATTCAAAGTAAACATAAAAATAAATTTTTCGTCCGGAATAAATGATTCAATAGCAGCGATAATTTCATCCTTTGACATTTTGAAACGCAAAGCCGTGACAATTACTAAATGCACTATCTCTCTGTACTGCAATCCTAATAGTTGAGTCTGAACAGTTGTCTCACCCCAATTAAACTGCAGTCTTCCTTGACTATTCACTTTTGCTTTTTCAATTTTTACTTTTTCGTATTCTTCATTTACTGCAATTAATTTTGCTCCATTCTTTTTACTACCGAGATCATAAATTTCTTTTGTCTGTTCGTCGTACACATTACAGATGACGTCCGCTTTTTCTGGCAAACTTGCTACCAACTCAGCCTTTGCCGAAATGATTTCATCTAAACTTCCAAATAATCCAACATGCTGTTTTGTAAGTCCGGTTATAATTGCTAACTGAGGCTGAATCCATTTTGCGAGTTCTTTGATTTCTCCCTTTTTGTAAGCAGCATATTCAATGATTGCGATTTCTTCATTTCTATAACCAGTTACGATGCTGTGCGCTACTGAATATTTAGTATTGTAAGATTTTGGTGTCATAAATACCGAGTATTTTTTTTCCAAAACATGAGCGAGCAACATCTTAGTTGAAGTTTTTCCATAACTACCAGTGATTCCAATGACTGTTGGATTATGTGCTTTGATTAGTTTTTGTGCCTGCATTAATCGTTTATAAGTTTGAACATATGCTAGTAGTACTGTTGGCAAAGCACTTACCATTACGAAAATCGGAATGGTAATAAGATAAACGCCCATCACTAGTAAAATCATGAAAAACGTATACCAAAGTGGGTATGGATACCAATCCAACAAAATATCGTTCCCCAAAGAAATTCCTAACTTAAAGTAAACAACTGTTAATAAAATAAAAATAACTGACAATAATACTGAACGATGGGTCAGTTTGGGTCTCTTTAATCCAGTTCTAGTAAAGTCTGTCTTTTTAGGTAAAAATCGCACTAACTCTTGTAAACCTTCTCTAGATAACAAAAATAAAAATATTCTATCTAACCGATATTCTTTTTGTTGCAATACTCCAATCCAACGTAATGCTCTTACAAAAAATGACGCAAAGAAAAATAGTACTACTAGTGTTGACTTCATTTCAAAAACTCTCCAATAATTTTTGCTGTTTCTTGTGAATGAGTAAATTGAGGCGAATGTCGTGCATCTGCAATGATGTGTAACTGACTATCTGCAATCCCGGATTTAAAAATATATGCAAACTTTACAGGAGT
>CAZDWQ010000023.1:0-1476 GCA_964509285.1 uncultured Pseudomonadales bacterium | reverse complement strand
AATAAAACAACTTTTTCATTTTTTGGCAACTCTTTTTCTAACCAAGTAACATAGTCATCAAGAGTCCAAACCTCATCTAGTTTAGTTGTTAACCCTGGAATTGACAAAAATACTGTTGCAATCTCGCTCTTTTTTAGTAAATCACGAAAAACATCCCACTTCTTCTCGTTTTCTGAATCAATCGCCCAACCATGTAAAATATACACTCTGTTTTTCATATTTAGTTCTTTCTAGTATCTCAAGAGAAACCCAAAGATTCAAGACTTGATCCTAATAGTTGCAACTTTACTATATATCCTTATACTAATAGGGTTATGAAATCCAAACAAAAAACTTTTACCTTTTTTGCTGTTATAATTGCCTCAACATTGATTCTCTCTGGATGCACTGATCCAGCTGTAAAAGGTGCCCAAAAAATCAATTTAACAGACGCTAAAATCACATCAGAGACTACTAATAAAAATGACACTAATACAGAAACTACAAATTTAGAAAGGCCAAATACAATGCCAGAAATAACATATAAAGAACTAGCAGACTTCAAACAAATTGAAGCAAAACAAGCAGTTTTTGAAACCACAAAAGGGATACTCGTAATGGACCTATACCGCGATAAAGCTCCACTTACTACTGCAAACTTTTTGGATTTAATCGATAGTGGCTTTTACGATGGTATTGTTTTCCACAGAGTAATCCCAGATTTCATGGCACAAGTTGGTGACCCTTTCACGAAAGACCCAACCAAATCTGAAGCTCAATGGGGAATGGGCGGCCCAACATACAGGATTATGGACGAGTTTCACCCTGATCTAAAACACGACGCACCTGGAATGCTTTCTATGGCTAACTCAGGCCCAAACACTGGAGGTAGTCAAATTTTCATCACTTACTCCCCTCAACCTCACTTAGACGGCAGACACGCTGTCTTCGGAAAACTGGTTGAAGGAATGGATGTACTTGAATCAATCACAAAAGGCGATAAGATCATTAAAGCCTCATATAGATAACCTATGAAGAAATCCACAATCAGTATTGTAGGTCTGATTCTATTCAGCACAGTACTATTTGGCGTGATTATTTCTCAAAACATCGCTGTCCTCAAAGCTTTTTCAAATACGCTGAACTCAGTAACTACTCAAAATGCTGAATCTGACCAAGTTATATTTGACCTTAAAGTTTTGTCAGACGCGACTACTCTCACAGAAAAACTCGCAAACACGAAGCTAGTTTCACTATTTCTAAAAAGAGAAGAACGGCAATTTCTTACTACTATAAAAAAACTTATTCCAGAGATTCAAACTGTCCTTAAACAACTATCAGAGGGTGAACAACGCTGGGTGTTACTCTTTCAAAATAGTAACGAAATACGAGCCACTGGCGGATTCATGGGCTCATATGCTCTTATCGAAATAAATCAAGGAAAAATTGTCGCAATCAATACTGAAGATATTTATGATGCTGATGGCCAATTTACTG
>CAZDWQ010000022.1:0-13285 GCA_964509285.1 uncultured Pseudomonadales bacterium | reverse complement strand
CTACCAATCAATGAAAATTAACTAAAAAACCACCTCGTTTTTTCTATTAACTCAAAAAATCTGGATCTGTAAAGGTAAATTTGTATGTAAGAGTTAATACAAACACGAGAGCCATGCCAACGAAAATTTTATTTGCTGTTTTCATACCCTTCATTGTGACATAAAAAGTACAATGAGTGCAAGTTATTCGGTAAATTGTTCTCCCAAGTGTTCATAAGCAATCTTGCTGACGACTCTTCCCTTTGGAGTTCGTTTGAGCATACCAACTTGGATCAAGTAGGGTTCGAGGACTTCTTCTATTGTGAGTTGGTCTTCATTGAGTGTTGCTGCGATAGTAGATAGACCAACTGGTCCTCCTTTGTGTTTCTGAATAATCTGACGTAAAAATCTACGGTCAGAGTCGTCAAGACCAAGTGTGTCGATGGCAAACATATCAAGCGCATCGTGGACCGTTGGAGCAGTAATCTCTGGAATGTTGCTGACTTGCACAAAATCACGTACTCGTTTGAGCAGTTTAAGCGAGATTCTTGGAGTACCTCGGGAACGTCTGGCAATTTCCATGGCCGAATCCAAATTTATAGGAACTCCTAGTTTTTCTGCTGCAGCTTGAATAATGGTAGCTAACGCTTCTGGAGTGTAGAACTGCAAGCGTTGAATAATGCCAAATCTATCTCTAAATGGACCAGCTAATAGTCCAAATCTAGTGGTAGCACCAATCAGGGTAAACTTTGGAAGGTCAAGTCTGATGGTGCGTGCCGAAGGTCCTTTGCCAATTACAATATCAAGCGCGTAGTCTTCCATAGCAGGATACAGAGTTTCTTCAACAACTTTCGGAAGGCGATGAATTTCATCAACAAATAAAATATCGCCAGGCTCAAGGTTAGTAAGGATTGCCGCAAGGTCACCAGTTTTGCTGAGTGCTGTACCAGAGGTAATTTTGATGTTTACGCCTAGCTCTTTAGCAATTAGATGTGAAAGAGTTGTTTTACCCAGTCCAGGGGGACCATATAATAGTGTATGGTCGAGAGCTTCAGTGCGACCTTTGGCAGCAGTAATAGCAATTTGGAGTGATTTTTTAATTTCATTTTGGCCGTGAAAGGCATCCCAACTACTTGCACGCAAAGAAGTAAACAGTTCTTCTTCTCCAGTAGTTGTGTCTATATCTGGGTCAACAACAACAGGGTTTAGTGGAGTCGCTGTTTTGAGTATATTGTCATCAAAATTCATAGTAAGTATTCTCTATTTATGTTTGCCCAGTGCTTTTATTGCAAGTTGCACTGCCTTATCTAGTGGTAAGTCTTGGATGTCAATCATTTTTATTGTCTGAGTAACCTGGGTCTCATCAAAGCCCATACTCACCAAAGCATCAAAGATGTCAGTTTGCAGTTGGCTGAGTGGCGTAAGATCAAGGTCTTTAATTCCGCCAAGTTTAGATTTGAGGTCGATAATGATTTTTTGTCCGGCTTTTTTACCAACGCGTTTAACACTAGTGAAGAATGCTACATCAGCATTTTGAATTGCAGTAATAATTTGTTGTGAGCCTTTGTTGAGGATTGCCATGGCAGTTGTTGGGCCAACTCCAGAAACGCTAATCAGCAATTTAAATAATGCCTTTTCGTTGAGTGTGCTAAAGCCAAATAGTTCCAGAGCATCTTCTTTGACATGAGTGTAAATATATAGTGAAATTATTTCTTGTCCAGATGCTTGTGACAGAATGTGATTAGTAACCTTAACGCCATAACCCACCCCACCAGTTAGAATAATGAGTTCTTCAGATTGGATGAGTGGTTTTCCAGTTAAATATGCAATCATGGGTTTCAGTATAGCACTTTGGTAAATGTATGTGTCATAGCAATTGCAACTGCATCAATCGCATCATCGATAAATTTATTTACTACTCCATTTACTTGTAATTTCACCATTTTTTCAACTGATTCTTTATCTGCTTTGCCATTGCCAGTTACTGCGATTTTTATAGTAACAGGATCATATTCAAAGACTTCTAATCTAGCGTCCAAGCAAGTTTCAATGATTACTCCGCGAGCTTCACTTACTCGAATTGCAGTTTTTTTATTTTTAGAGAAAAACAATGTTTCGATTGCTAAATCAGTTGGTTTAAAATATTCGATAATTTCTTTGAGGTCACTTTGAATTTTTTTGTACCGATCAAAAATATTTGCAGTTTTATCGGTTTGAATACAACCCAGTGCCACACAAGTAAATTTTCCTTTGCCACCGGTTCCGATTGCCCACCCTATTCTGTCGTATCCAGGATCAATTCCTAAAATTATACTTTTATTCGTTAGTTTCATGTACAGCGTTCATAATAGTTGTTAGTATAGTTTCGGCAGATTTTTCCCAACTAAACTTTTTGATTTGTTCTCGTGCTAGCTTTCTAAAGTTTCTTTTTTCAATTGTGGAGAGGTTTTCTGCTTTCCACATTTGATCAGCGATTTCTTGCGCATTTTTTGGGTTGGCAAGTAAGCCGGCTTCACCAACTACTTCAGGAAGGCTTGTGCTATTTGAAACAATAGGAACGGTATTGAAGTATAGAGATTCAAGTGGTGGTATGCCAAAACCTTCATAGAGACCAACTAAACAAGTGGCAGTGGCATTTTGATATAAAATTTGTTTTTCTTGTTCTGTGATAAATCCAGTTGTAATAATTCTATTTTTTAACGGTGATTCTTCTATTCTTTTCACAATTGGTTCTGAGAGCCAGCCTATTTTTCCTGCTAGAACCAACTTTGGTTTTATATTAGTTCTGTTGTGCGTTGTGCGTTTCTTTTTTTGCAGTGATCTACCTGCGTCCATACGATAAAAGATCTCGAATGCTTCTATAAGTGTTTCAATATTTTTTCTCGGCTGAATTGTTCCAACAAACAGAAAATAAGGTTGTGTAATGTTGTGTTTTCTAAATAAAGTGTTTACGTGATGTTGCTCAAATCGCAATCTATTCAGAGCTGCAGATGGATACGCAATAATAATGTCATCAGGATTTTTTCCATAGTGTTTGACGACTTCTTCTTTTGTAAATTTGCTAATGGCAATGACTTTTTTAGCATTCTGCACACTGTACTCAGTCCAGTTTGTTAGTTTGAGTGTATCTGATTTTTTAAATTGTTCAGGATATTCCAAGTATGCTGTATCCATAACTGAGCTGACGTATGGGATTGGACTGAGACGTGGTGCATAGTGCCCAGGGGTAAAAAGCACATCATATTTTTTTTGATGTAAGTAAAGATGAATTGGCAGCGCCCATTGTGTCCAAAACTTTTCTGGACCAAAAACTACATACTTCCAACCGGGTCGTTCTTCCGGAAGTTCGTCAATTTTTTTACTAGCAAGTAAAACTGTAACTTGGACGTCTTTTTTACTGAGTAATTTTTCAAGCTGTACAATGATTTCAAAAGCGTAGACGTTACTTCCTACTCTATTTAAAATATTTGCTTCGTTACCATCTATTGCGATGTGTAGTTTGTTCATACTTATTTAAAATCCTGAATTGCTTGTCTGTACACAGCAATAGTTTCTTTGGCAGTTTTATCCCAGCTAAACATTTGCTGTCTAATAATCATCCTTTGTAAGCGTTTTTGTTGTTCTTCTGTAGTTTCTTGTAAAACTTTTTGTAGTCCAAGTGTAATACTTTCAACAGATTCCGGATCGACTAATTCAGCAGCATTTCCTGCTATTTCTGCCATGCCAGAACTATTTGAGGTTACAACTGGAGTCCCATGATGAAAGCTTTCAAGAATTGGTAACCCAAAACCTTCATACAATGATGGGAAAGCAAAAACTTCAGCATTTGCGTACAGCACTGATAATGCTGTATCTGTAATTCTTCCTAAGAATCGTGGTTGGTATTTAAATTGTGAGGCAGTTGCATCAGAGTCGTCCCATCCAAGATCACCAGCAATAATAAGGTCATAATTTGGTGCGAGTGGTTGCCATGCTTCAATCAGGCGTTTTAAGTTTTTTCTTGGTTCTCTGGTACCAACAAAAAATATGTATGGTCTGTTTAGCGTGAGTTTTTCTTTGATTTTTTGCTCTTGTTCTTTTGTGAGTGAGTCTGCTACTCTAGTAAATTCTTCAGGCAGTGCTTCATGAACAACGTGAACCATATAAGCTGGATATCCAAGTAACTTTACAACATCATTCTTTGTAGCTTGGCTGACTGCAATGATGTGAGAACGGTTTTTTTTGAGAGTGTCCCATGATTTTTGATGTGCAGAAAGTATTCTAGGATGGGCAGTTTCAGGAAATTTCAAGATTGCCAAATCGTGAATTGTAGAAACTATGGGAATGTCTTTATCAGGTGGTTGAATCCAATCCCAACTGTGAAATATGTCTAAGCCGGGAATTTCTTTGCCCACTGGTTTAAACCCAAGTTGCCAAAGTTTTTCTACTGCAAAAGTGGGTAGCGTTAAAAATTTTGTGGTGGCTGAAGCAACTTTATTGGCTGCCTTTGTTAGAGTATCTTTTTGTCGTAGTGAATATCCAAATAAGGTGAGTTGAACTTCTGGATTTTGTGCTAATGCCTGTGCTAAGTTCTGAGTATAGCGTGATACACCTCTGCCATAGATCACCGATGTAAAGTCAATTCCAACATGCATATTATTTCGATCCTAATATAGTGAGTGGTTGCATAAAGATTCTCACAAACCCAATATTTGGATAGTCTAGCACACCCACTTCTTTAAATCCTAGCTCCATAAGTTTTATTTCTATTTTTCTATTTGGGTCAGTTAAATCTCGCAGATAGTCGAAAACTAGAATTGTACGGTAACTTGCGGCAATTTTGAGGTCATTAGCAAGATTCTCAACGTCTTCTATATAGAGGGCTTTTGTTGAAAAAGTTTTGAAAGGAGTTTCTTCGAACTGTTCGTACCATCGCATTGGGGCAAACTCTTCTGGAAAAGAATAGACAAGTAAGGTTTCTTCTGTTTTAAATGTCTGGTGCATTTCTTGTTGTAATGCACGCCAATTTTCTCGTTGGAGTTTTGGGTCGAGGTAATACGAAGCTGTGCCAATTATGTTGGTAACAGTTAAGAAAAGGAAGAATATTAATATAGATTTTTCGATGAAATTAATTTGAGAGAGGCCCTTTTTGAGTAATACTTTCAATGGTTCTTGAGATAAGTGAGCAATCAGAATATACAAACCAGGAAGTAAAAATAGGAGTCTCTTAGGACTTATTACAGGAACAAAGAATGATATGAACCATGATGCCAAGAGTGGTACTAATATCCAAGTAAATAATAATTTCAAATCATATTTTTTCTGACTTTTAAAAATAGTGCAAAAAATACCGATACTAGAAACTCCAAGTGCCGCAGTTAGTATGATGATGGTTGGGTTTAGGTCAAGTGGTAGTAGTCCGAAGAGAAGCTTTCCAACAACTACTGGAAGTGCCTTGAGTTGTGGAAGGCTGACTACTTGGTCCCATCCAGGTAGTTGTTCTCTTACATTTCCTCCTTCATTCAGTTGGAGCCAAAAAATCGGTAAGAATGGTACAAATGCAAGAATTGAGAAAACAAATGAGATAAGAAGTTGCTTTGCCTTTTTGAACTTGAGTGTTAGCACTGTGTAAGCAATTTGTGCGAGCATGAAAAACGGGTATAAATATGAAGTGTACAGCCCTAGGGTATTTAACACAGTCAATAAAGTGTAGTTATTATCTGTATTTTTCGCAAAGATTTTGAAGAATGGTTGATTTTTTATGATTAGCACAAAATAGTACATGCTAATTATAGCTAGTGCAGTTGCTAAAGAATATGGTCTGAGTTCTTGAGAAAAATAAATATGCAGTGAGGAAGTAACTAGAAGCAGTGTTGAAATAAAAGCAACGTTTTTCGAAAAAAGTTTTTCTGCAAGTTTATATGTATAGATAATTGTTACTATTCCAGGAATGAGTGCCCCAATTGTTCTGAGAAACCATTCTGAATATGAAAGATAGTGCGCAAAATGTAGTATCAGGTGTAAAAGTGGTGGCTGAAAATCGGCACTGATATCTAGTTGCTGTGAAAGCGGTCGTATAATTTCAAGTGCTTGTGCGGCTTCATCCATCCAGAAGGAACCAGTAATATAGGGAAGTCTGAGGATGACTCCCAGGATAACGAGAAGTGTTAGTGGGTATTTAATAATCAATTTTTTCATGCAATAATCCTAACTACATTGTACTCACAAAAATTAGAATCTCAAAGGAGCTATGTTTGAATATTTACAGGGAAAAACAGTATTACTCACTGGAGCAGCTGGATTTATAGGTTCAAATTTGGTAGCAAAGTTACTTCCACTTGGTGCGAGAGTGATCGGTGTTGATAATCTGATTACAGGTAGAGTTGAGAATTTATCGGAATTTCTAGATGAGAGTGGCAACTCAAAAGTTACAAATTTTGAGTTTATTAGAGCTGATGTTTCACAACCTGCTAGAAACTATATGGATGAGTATCGCACAGTTGATGTTATTTTGCATTTTGCTTCACCTGCATCTCCGCCAAGATATCAAGCCCACCCAGTTGAGACCTATTTGGTGAATTCGATGGGCACACATTATTTAGCACAGTATTTGAAGGAAACTAACCCTGCAGGAAGATTTGTATTTGCTGGAACCTCAGAGGCGTATGGTGACCCATTAGTGCACCCACAACCAGAGACATATTGGGGAAATGTAAATCCAAATGGAAAACGCTCTTGCTATGATGAGTCCAAGCGGTTGGGAGAAACGATCTGCGGAATTTTTAATCGAGATTTTGGCCTAGACGCAAGAATTGTACGGATTTTTAACACGTATGGTCCGCACATGGATCCAACTGACGGCAGAGTTATTCCAAACTTTGTGAGTCAGGCAGTTAAAAAAGAGCCACTAACTGTTTATGGTGATGGTAGTTATACCAGATCATATTGCTATATTGATGATTTACTAGAGTTTATACTTAGAATGACTTGCAAAGAAGGGCTGAATGGCGAGACAATTAATATTGGTAACCGAGAAGAATTTACTATTTTGGAAACAGCCAAAATTGTCCATGAACTAGTAAATCCGGGCACAGAATTTAAGCCAGAATATAAACCACTACCTGCTGATGACCCTGCAAAAAGATGCCCTGATATAACTAAAGCTAAAAAGTTACTTGAATACGAGCCTCAGGTTAAGTTTACGGATGGATTACAAAAGACGGTGGCGTATTTTATTCAGCGCTAGTTGTTAGAAAGTGTTTCGGTTTGCCAGCCCTCGTGTTTGTTTTGGTGCTGCTGTTAGATATTCATCTATATATTCAATAACACGTTTTTTCATTTCTTTTGTAAATGAAGATGTGAGGGAAAGTCCGGCTATTCTTCTTTGCAATTGCCTCACTGTTTGTGGATCAGTGAGGTCATCTAACTTATGACGTAAAAACCCATTGAGAAAGTTATCCCACTTTAATTTTGCGCCGGCTTCAAAAATAGAAACAATTTCATCTGTCAGATCTAAACCTGTGAGCTCTGTAAGTAGAAATTTTCCTCGTCTTACACATTCTATTCCATTATAATAGTCGGCAATAGTAGCAATGGCATCTTGAGCTCGGGCTCTTTGTTCTGGAGTAAATGTTTCAGTTTGAAGAAGTATTAAAATAATTTGTGTATTATCGTGCAAGGCAAGGGCTCGGATCAGTTGTCTTGTAGAATCTCTTCCTCTTTTTTCCTTCCAAGATCCATCTTCACCTTGAACCTTTTGAGTATGCGCTATTTCTAGAGCCATAATCTTTTCACAGAGTTCTTCGTTCGTATGACCAAGTAGCCCAAATGTCAAAAGTTCTTTCTTTCTGATTGCTTCAGCTCTTCTTTTTTCGTTTTCTGTTTCTTGGGCTCTTCTTTGTTCGTTTCTTATAAATTCTTGTCTGTGTCTACTCCAAGCACTTTTTTCTGGTTTCTTTAATTTTCTGTTGAGGATTTTTTCAATTTCAAATGGTGTTTTTCTATGAAAATTGCTATCAGTTGCTTTTCTAGCTATTTCTTGAATGAGTAGATCAATGACGGGAGTGTTTGAGTTTATGCTTTCAATTTTTTCTGGGTGAGCTTTGGTTGTTCGAAGCATCCTGATATACTTTCTGGCTAATAGCCCTATTTTTGGTAAATTAAAATAATATGACACTTATGATAATTTTATGAAACCTTGCGTATTGTATAGCAGTCGGTATAATGATCTTTTTGAAATAAAAAAAATTAGAAATTTTCACCTTTGATCCCGTAATCAACGGTAATCGTGCTATCTCCTGCAACTGTAAGTTCAAAAAATGAATCATTTTTCCAGTCACGGACAAATGAAGAGAGATAGTGAGTATTAGTAGCTGGGTCAGTAATGTGTTTTGTTGAAAGTTCAGTTCTGAGGCTTGCAGGATCAATAGTTTTTGAGTGGTGACTGGTAATAATATACTTTTGTAGTTTTGGAAAGTCAGCTAATTTTTTTTCTAGTTCGAATATAAAATTATTTGTATCTGACCTATTTTCCCAGTTAAGATTATGAGAAACAAAAATAATGTTTTTAATATTTGGAAGTTTTTCTAGTTCTAATAGGGCATTATAGAAGAATAGTTGTTGTCCTTGAGAAATGTGTGAGTTTTCGTCAACATTCAGAATAATGAAAAGTTCTGACTCTGTATAGAAGTAATTGTCTTTAGACGGGTGGAACTTAGTTTGATTCAGGTCTAGATTTCCTAAGGCGTAGAGTATCGGTGTTCTGTTGAAGTTTGCAGTAAAGTTGAGGTCAGCTTTTTTACTATTATCGTGATAAATGTCTCCAGTAACAATTAAGAAACTGTTTTTTCTAGGTACAACTGAGTTGAGGAGTGATGCAAACTGGGTGGTTGAGTATTCAAGTTTTTCTTTGTCATTTTCTTGGTCCAGCAGAGTTTTTGGTTCATATCTATTCGAAATAACAGTAAATGAATACGGTTTTTGTAGTTTTTTCACAGAAAGTGAATGTGAGTTAACACTTTGTGGTTCTGGAGAAATTTTTTCAGATGGAAGTGAAACTCTAAATAAGCTACAACTATCACCACAACCAATGGCAACATAGGTTAAATCAAAGTTGTTTTTGAAGTTAGTAAAAGCATTTTTGAAAGTTTCATCAGTTCTTGTTTGAAAATCGGTAAGATACAAACTATTTTCCACTGTTAGTTTTTTATATTGTTCGAGTAATGGTTGCCCTGTATTCAGAAGGCTATACACTTTTGGTGTAGTATTAAAATATGATTGAGATTCAGATAATGGAAGCGGTTGATAATTTCCATTTGAAAAAAGATCAACATAGTGTGGATTCATAGTTGTAATAATATAAAAATCTTTTTTTCTGTTGAGGTATGAGTAAGTATCTAAATGGACATTTGCCAGGTTCAAAGCAGTATATTTATCAGAAATTTGGTTGTTTCTAAACTGGTTGAGGAAAACTAGATCAAAGTTTTGGTTAGCCAGAAAAAGAAGCGCAATGAGAACAGCACATATTTGAGTGACATACGCTAGTTGGTATTTAATAGTATGGATAAATATTGTGTAGATGAGTACTATTACAGGAAGCAAAATAACAAAAACAAAGAGCTCCTCTGTTGATAACGGTTTGTTACTATACTGAAAAATAGTTGCGATTATTACATACAATAGTAATGAAGAGAAAACTAATATTTGCTTTGTTTTTATTTTGGTAAATTTGTTGAGTACAATTGGTAATAAATTATATATTCCAATTAAAACAATAATTCCAATAGTCAAGTTTAAGAAATAAAACATCAACGGATTATCGTTTATTTTCAGGAATGGTACCAAAAGTAGTGAGTATATATTGTTGCTATTACAGACAGCAGATGAACCTGTATCAGCTAAGCATTTTGCAGCAGCTAGCGATTCAATTTGGGCGTCAGAAATGTTGAGGTCTCTGATGAGCGCATACTCGTGAAATGGATTTTTATGTAAAAGAAATAAACCTACTATGATTGTTAGGTAGAGTGGCCAGTGCTGGAATACACTTCTAATGATAACTCTAATTGATTTGGAAGAGTTTGGCTTCAGTCCCGCTATGGTAATACCAGCAAAAGCCCAAAAGGTATATGCAACTTTGGATGCCGCAAATACATCTATGTATGTGGCATTTATCAATATTCCCAAAACTGAGCCTAAGAAACCAATTCTGAGTGCTTGAACTATTGGACTAGTGCTTGATTTTTGTTTGTAAACTTCTAAAGAAATGATAAGGATAAAACCGTAAAAAATGATAAAACCAAAAATTCCAGTTTCTCCAATGGTTCTGAGGAAGTTGTTGTCAGTCGATTCTGCAGTACTGTATTCTCCTGGGTTGCTCACACTTACGAGAGTTGCATAGCCGTTTCCAAAGAGAGGATTATTTACAAAGCCTTTGAGGGCATTTGGCCAAAGTGTATCAAGTCGAATTCCCATTGAAAGACCATATTTGAGTGCATTTTGTGACCAAGTACTCTTTTCTTCAATCCATTCTTTTCTTTCGGTGCCGTCTTCATTTTTAACAACAACTTGTTTGAATGCTATTCCATCTCCTACTAGGTCATCTGGAATAGCATTTAGCTCAATAGGGGTATCTGAGCTACTGAAAGTTGTTTTGAAAAGTGAAATAAATTTATCACGGGTTGTTTGGGCAAAAAAGTTTAAGAATAAAATAAGTGAAATGGTAATTATGGTGAATGCTATACTCCCCCATTTTAATTGTTGTTTGAGATTTCCTAATCTTTGCAGATAGTGAAGTAAAACAACGAGTATTCCTACAACATATGCTAAAAGAGCCGTTTTTGAACCACTTGTAACGAGCATCCAGGCTCCAAGGATATGGACTGCGTGTAAGAATATACTAATATAATTTGACTTTTGTTTGAATGTTGATTTGAATTTTTTGAAGTCAATGTGTAGTGTGTTCAATGCTAATGAAAAAACAATTGGCAGGACAATTACTAAGTAAGTGGCGAGGTCATAATGTCCGGCAAAAGTAGACTGTGGCCGGGCACCTTCTTGTAAATAGAGCGTGACTCCCTTTGAGTATTCCCTATTCATTGTTGAGTATAGTGGAAAGTGTAAGTATTCTTGGCCAAATCCGTAGAATACAACTCCTAGGACTGTGACTGTAAGGAGAACTAGAATTATTTTTAATTGTTTTTCAGTTTTTATGCTTGAGTAAGTAAAGAAAAATAATGCAAAATATTCTAGATAGCGGAATAGATGTAGGCCGCTTTTACCAACGTGAAGTGGCTGAGCTGGTATGCTTTGAATAAGGATTGTCCCGAGAAGAATTGAAATTGTTCCTGAGATTGTATATAGAACGACCATCCAAAAGTATGTTGTTTGAAATTTAAAGCGTTTTTTAATAACATCTTTAATCCAGATTACGGCAGTGAGTGCAATGAGGATATCTTCTGGCCTCGCTCTAACTATGTAACCTGGAAGAAGATCAAAAATAGGTATTTTGGGAAATAGCGGTATGAACACCAACAGGAAAGCACTGAGAACAAAAAGGCTGTGAATATCAAGCCAGGTTAAGATTTGTTTAAGTTTGTTCATGTATGCTTTATTTTACACGAGAATTAGAAAGATTGGACTGGGGGATAGAATTTGATAAAGTTTCGATTCCTGCGGGAAAGTCCTGGTTTTTATTTTTAGAAGTATTGCTTTCTGGAATGATTTTCCCAACAGGTATACAGTAATCTCTTGGAATAAGTTGCATCACTTTTTTTTGAATATCTTCTGCAGTAGTATCATATGATTTACTTAGTGCGGCGTATACTTGTCCCCAGTCTTTTACTTTGACTGGGTTAACACAAATAACCTGTATTTCTTCTTCAAATAATCTTTTTTCTTGAAAGATGTTTTCAATACTGACAATCTTCCATTGTGAGTATTCTTGCTTCCAAATAATTTTTTTTCTAATAAGTTTGTTGCCAAAGTGGCCTTTTAAAGTAACGACAACTATTTGTTCAACGTTTTTTATAGACTGAACGTCTTCCTCTATTTTTGTTTCTATTAGGTATGGTTGCATATCTTCATATTCAGCCAAGCTTTCTTGAACGAATTCAGCTCGAGTGATGTCTCTATGAAAATCAGTAGCAAAATAATTATATAGTTCTTCATATGCAGCAAGGTTTAGGGAAGTCAGGTAAGTAGTTGGCGGTAGATATGCTTGTAGCCCAAGTTTCAAAGTACTTATTACTGGAAATATGAGCAAAAGTACTAACATTTTTTGATCTTTGATATGGTTGAGTACGAGCAACCAAAAGAATGGAACAAAAAATATCATATACCTTGGCCAAAATGGGATCTTAAGTAAAATTAAGAGAACTGTGATTAACAGGATTAAAATAGTTCCCAGTTCGGTGCTTATGGTTTTTTTTGATTTGATCCAATCCTGTATTGAATAAACTAGAGCTAATAATCCTAGTCCCCATTCTCCATTCCAGGTATAAATATTTTGCCAATTTGATCCTACCCAGCCTTTATACATTCCTGTAAATGAGGTAATCAAAAGCATACCTATTGGGGCAATAACATCTGAACTTAAATAAAAGTTGATGGTCCACTTTTGAGCTTGGATGAAGGAAACAATGCCATCTGAAAGCAGTATTGGGGAATATGGTAAAAGATACCCCATGATAGTTGTTACCAAAATAAGAGGTAGAAGTTGTAGTTGCTTATTTTTATATAAATACCAAACGTTAGCTAATATAATGAATGGTGTGTATAAGCCGAATTTTGTTGCAGTCATGAAGCCAAGTAATAGTCCTGCGGCAGATAGATTTTTGAATTTATCAGAGTTGTTTTCATTACTTTTGAATAAAAATAGAAGATGCCAGGCAAATAATGCAACTTGTGGTAGATCAAGGAGAGTTAACTTAATTTGTTCTTGAATTTCGGCAGAGCAAAAAATAAAAATCGCTAAGAAAAGTCGTTTTGTTGGATCAAACTTAAAGTATCGTTTGGCTAAAATATCCATTGCTAGAAGAAGTAATACTAAAAACAGTGGCGATGCTAAATGGTGGTTATCAAAAAATTTTGCAGAGTATCCGAAAAACAGTTTTGCAAAAATTGGTGTTTCTGGGTTGATTGCAAATGGTTTAAATTCATTGGTTAAGCTATATCCAGAATAGGCAAATAAATCTGCATCTCCCATTGTTCTCGAACTCAGTGGTAAAGCCCATTGAGAAAAGGAATACAGATCGTGCATGTACTCTGAATCATAGGTGGATGAGTTCGCAAACGAAGTGCACCACTTAATGCGGTAGAATACCGCAGAAAG
>CAZDWQ010000021.1:0-14169 GCA_964509285.1 uncultured Pseudomonadales bacterium | reverse complement strand
GCAGCTCTCTACAACTTAACCTAACTTACAGCTAATCCCAAATTGGGTAAAGAAAATATTGTCCATTATTTCGCAGGAAGTCTATTGGAAAATTATGTCGTATTCTCATGGCTCGCTTCGCTCGCCAAAAGTCTCATATGCATAGTGAACTAATCTTTCTCATAAGCACCCAACTCTCTTGTGATTAACTGCCTCCTTTCTCAGGTTTCGTAAGAACCTGTGTTATTTTTGGTGAGCCGTAGTATGGACATTTGGTGTATATTTCATCAATCTGATTCATTAACTTTAGCTCATGCGGATCTACTGGTTTTGGTTGGTAGTACAAACTTAATCGAGCTACAGCTAAAAACTCAGCTTGTTTTGCCAGTGGTATCTGACCACCTCATTCTGCGCCTCGCTCAATCTTTTCCCGAGCACTGAGATTATTTGCAAAACAACTCATACCTTTTTTTAACCAATCCATCTCTACTTTCTGTTTCCTTATCTGCTCATACAAAGCAACTAGCATTTGTCCCCGACCAGTGCCTATTTGTTTTCGCTTATCCGTAAGCAGACTAGCAATGTTTGTTGCCAAAATCTTTTTCCATCGATTTATTTGCGTGGAATGCACTTGGTGCTAACTGGCAATCTCTGCCAATGTTTTTTCACCCATTACTGCCTCTAAAGCCACTTTAGCTATGAACACAACATCGTGTTGTCGTCTTTGTTGCATACAGTGATTATATGTCTTATCTTACCGTCCAATTTTCGGGGGAAAGCTCACTTGAAATTGATCCCACTCTTTTTTCCCAAGATATCAAAACAACAAGCAAAAGCAATTCAAGAAAGACTAAATAATACACCAAGAAAATGTTTAAACTACCTGACCCCAAACGAAGCCATGATGTTAGAATTACAATAGTTTAACAAACATTAGAAAATAACCAAGTGTTGCGTTTCATGTACGAATGTAGGAAACAAACCACAAATTAGATTAAGTCATCATTGTCAGTACGATGAGATCTTTCTTAGATGAGCATTTTCTTAAGGACTAGATTTGTGGTTTTGAATAATCTTGCAACCAAATCCAAATAAAAGTTTCCTCAATTCAACAATCTTCAACCAAACCAAAAAGGAATTTGAAGCGATAATACAAAACAGAACTTTTAATTACAAAATCTGACATTCTGTTTTGAGTTTGCTATACAATCTGATTTATCAATCCATGACTCATGAGCCAGGAAGTAACCAACAAAAACCAAGTTAATCAGCTTGTCCAGGTTTTCTTATCTGAGTATGCTATGAGTTTGAACCTAGAGTTCACATCAATTGCTCCCCACTGATACAAAGGTAGATCATTGATATGAATATGATCAATTTGTTTCATAGAAAGAACTTTCTGATCTACAACATATTTGAGGTCAATCTGTACCACTTCAAAAGGTTTGGCAGAATACCAATCAACAAATTGATGATTTCCTTTTTTTGTGAGGTTTGTGTCTTTTCCCTCTAGTTTTCTTTTTGTTTCTTCTCACTATGTTTCTAATGGTATGTTCAGAACAGATCAATTCTATAATACCTCAAAAAACTCTTCCTTTAGTCTGAGAGGACCATAATTAGTTTTCATTTTCAGCTTAACTACTTTTTGCTCAATTTCATTAACAGTTTTGTTACGAACTATGTGTGGTGATCTAGATGCATCATCCAAATCACCAGCCTCTTTCTTAGCAATAGCTTTGTAAATTGTTGCTCTGGTAACACTCAACATTCGAGCTGTTGGTGCCACTTCACCACTGTTCGCTTTTAGTATTTATAGAATTGCCTGTCTTGCCGCTTTTGGGCTGATTGATTGCAACTCATGATAATCTAATAGGGGTGAAAGTTTGTATTTGGGAAAAGAATCAATTAATACTCATCTACAAAAGTATTTAAACTGGTACAATCAAACTAGACCTCATCAATCGCTTGGATACAAATCACCAAGCCAATACATACAATTACTACAGTCCAATATGTAGGCGACGAGTACACAGTATTGCATAAAATTCAACTATGATATATAAATATGTAATTAATATCTAAATTAAAACTTATGAATTTATCTTATCCTTTTTCATTACGAAGTAGACTTAGTGATGGCATAGAACATTTAGTAAAACTATTTGACCGTTTTTCTGTAAAAATCAAAACCAGTTTTTTATTTTTTACAACATTAATAATAATGATGAGTTTGATATCAATAGTCGTATTAGGTCAGCAAAATCAGGATCTAAGAACGAAAGCCGACGAGGTCGCAGGGAATATCGCCAACTCTAACATTGATTTAAATGCAAGTCTGCCAATTGCTCCTCCTATTCATAAAAAAGTTTATGTTTTGATTTATGATCCAATTCTTTCAAATGGCCAAAGGTTGAGCGTTAGCCAGGGTTGGACTCCATACCTAGAACAAGCTCAACAAGCAATAGATTTCTTTGATGAGGTATCAGAAGGTCATGTTTCATTTTCGATAGAATATGTTGAAGAAATAGATGCTTGGCCAGTTAAGATTGATGGTTTTCAATATAACGAAGAGACCTATTTAGATGTATTAAATGGAGTTACCGAACATCATGAACCAGATATTCTAGACTATTATCAATTCCTTAATGATACTAATTTAGGTATTTGCGATAAATTTAACGCTGGAGAAATTGATGAGATATGGACTTTTGCCGGTCCTTGGTTTGGATTTTATGAGTCAACTCTTGCCGGATCTCAAGATGGACTTATTGGTTTTGCTTACAACGACGATGGATACACTCTTAATTTGACGAGTTGCACAAATCTAATACCAATAGGTATTCCAGGAGCACATACTTTTGGTCATCGCATGGAAGCAACAATGAAACAAGCCTATGGTAGTTGGGAAGAAAACAGAATGGATCATAATTGGGATAGCTTTGGTCTAGAAAAGGCTCACTCTCCAGACTATTCAGTTTTTGGTTGTGGCTCTGTGCACTATGCTCCAAATTCTCGAACCGGAAATGATGACTATGATTTTGATATTCCTGACACTGTTTCTTCGTATTGTGATAGTTTCTTTAATTATCCAGACTTGGGTGATTTGCCATCTCAAGGTGTTCCAGTTTCTTGTTCAACATGGGGTTGTACAAGAGAAGGTTATGAAAAATGGTGGTTTGGACATATTCCTAAATTTTCTGGTGTTGGACCTGACAGAAAATTGAATGATTGGTGGGAATATCTGTTGAATCCAAATTTAATTGCTTTCAATCCAAATTCTCCTGGCAAATTTTCTAATCTTTCTGCAACATTTGATTATCCAAGCGATGCAGTATTTAATTTCTCTTATAATGGCCAACCTAGTAGTTACGTCATCAATTTATCTACTTATCCAGATATGTCAAACGATGTGTATGTATACTTTGCTATGGGTAATCAATCGCCTATCACAGAAACTAATCCTACAAAATGGGGTAAATATTCTTGTGGCAAAACACTGTATTGGCAAGTAAATAGCTTATACACAAATAATTATAGCTCGATACAATCAACGACTGTTGATTGTCCGCTAGTTACAAAACTCTCTGCAACCAATCAGACTCTGACGAGTGCAGAACCAACAGGAAATCAGAAACAGTTATATGTTTCGCCAGATGGCAAGATACTCTATAGTCGTTTTTATATAGATGGAAGTTGGCAGACATGGGATATGGTTTTTGTGGCAAACCAAGGAATAGAAAATCTTGAAGCAATCAGGTCATTTAGTCAATCTACTGCTCCAAGCGGTATTAAAAAACAAGATTTGCTTAGTATAGATGGAACTACGATTTGGCAACGTAGTTACGTAAATGGCGCATGGGGGAGTTGGTCTGCATCTCTAGTAAGTTCTTTTGGTGCTAATATTACTAAAGCTGCTGCTTTTCATCAAACAGCTGGCGATATTGCAACAAATAATAGACCAAAACAAACAATTGTGTCTGCAAATGGAAAAACATTATATACTCGATTTTATCAAAACGGCTCATGGTTACCGTGGACTTCTACTAATGTATCTAGTATTGGAATTACTGGTGTTAATAGTATTCGGTCATTTAATCAGACTATAAATCCTCAAGGACTGCCAAAACAAGAAGTTTTAACTGTTGATGGGAAAAAAATATATGTCCGTACGTTTCAGAATGGTTCTTGGGATAGTTGGCAACTAGTTACAGTTTCTACAATCGGTATTACTGGTCCAACTGGTGATTTATTACCACTTCCTTGATTAGTATGAGATATACAAATTCGAAAAAAAACAAAAATGCACTGTCAAAAATCATCAATGGCATTGACGAGAAATTACTACAATATCATTGCCGTATTTAATTACGGCAGTAGACTTGTCTCGAAATTAAGAGAGAGTGACATCATTTCCCTAAATTGAGTTAGATATTAGATTTTTTGCGAAATAAAAGATAAATAGGTATCGTAAAGGGCAGATACAAAGGAGACCGTTCTAAAACAGTCACCTTTTTTAGAAAAAGATTGGTAGATCAATCCCTGTTTTTTTAACAATTTCGAGTGATGTTTTTTCGTTTAATCTTCTAAATTTGCCTGAACAATCAGTGAATTTCTTTGTTCTTCTCTTGAGAAAATATCCGTTCAACCAAAGATCTGCATGTTTGAATGACTCAAAACCCTTGAGTGGTCTCACTCGAGCTTCAAGATGTGAGTTCATTGATTCAATTAGATTCGTTGTTGTTGGTGTGCCTGTGTGGTGCAAATATCCTTGAGATAATGATTGTTTTCTTGCTAGTTCAATCAAAATGCCACTGCACACTTCATCTTTTGAAAATTGTCTCACTAAATTTGCTGCTTTCTTTTCAAAATCGTCTTTTGACCTTTTTTCAATTAAAAGTTTTGTAAGTACAGGAAAAAATATTTGATGATATTGGTTGTTTTCTAGATCAAGTAATCCTTTTGTGTTTCTCAGAAAATGTACATGACAAAGTTGAATTACTACATTTGGAAATACATATTTTGTAGCATTGTAAATATTTTTGTTGTCATCACAAACAATTGCTTGCAAACCATATTCTGTTAGTTTTAATGATTCAAAGAATTTTTTGCAATTCAAATAGTCTTCTGTCTTTGCAAGCCTAAAGTGTGGAATGTCATGAGTTTTGTAATCAACACCATATATTACAGGTATTTTTCTCTCATGTTTTTTGACTTTTACATACTTTCCATCGACCAACAAAATACCTTAAAACTTTTCACAATACCATCTGGTTAGATCAATACACAAAGGAAGTTCTTTCAATCCTTTTTACACCTTTCTGTGAGCTGTGGCTACGCCACAGCTATGAATCTCAGCGAGTCCACGAAATGGAATACCACTTAAATGTTGAACAAGCAAAGACTTTGGAAGTATCTTTTCTGCACTTCGATTAATTTGAAACCAGTGTTTACAGGTTTGACATTGGTATTTAATTTGCCCACGCCGTTTTCCTTTTTTCCAAGATTTATTTTCACACTGAGGACATTTTAGATTGTTTTTCATTCAACAATCATACGTTTCACCTAGTCAAAACACCAATTTGGTTTATACTATCAATCAAATATATATGAAAAAGGTGACCGTTTTGGAACGGTCTCATGGAAAGTTGGGAAATAATTGATCAATTTCAAAAAGATAAGGCTGTAGCTGATGCACAAAAAGCTGGTATAGAAGCATCGCAATCTGAACTTATGTTGGCATTGAGCAAGATACCAACTGTAGCTTGGAGTTAGAAGAAGCAGAAAGAATAAAAAGCTCTCTGGCCAGTGAAGGGATGAAACCCTATTACGATGAACATCCAGATACTAGAAAAAGACAAGAGGAAAATTTAGCGAGATATGAAGCCAAAATCTTCAAATATAAGTCTGCCGAAGTATGGCAATCAGACAAAAAAGATGCTGCCATTGCCCAACCAAGACACGAGTTCGATTGGTTGGTTGATTTTGCTAGAAGTCAATTAACAGAAGACCAAAAAACAGCATATTTTGGTGAAATGAGCGAAGCAGTCAAAAATATTGCTGCCAGAGCAACTGCTGAAGAGGCTTTGGGTTATACACATCAGAGATATGCAAGTCTTGAACAAGCGGAAGTTGCTGTTGCGTCGGAATTGCTTCATGGTTTTGGTGGCATGAAAAGAACGATGTTCGGAAAACATAAAATAATGAATCATGAACCAATGGGCGGGGCAGAAGGCGAGAATTTAAGAGAGAGCCTTCTCAGACAATTAAGCGAAAGGTATGCGGCATATCAATATATTGCTAAATCAATTTTTGGAAAAGAAGTAATGATGCCTATTACAGACTTACAGGAACTAGCAAGTATCAGAAGAGACCAACCATCATTTTTTGAGCGTGACACTGATGTCACTGGTGGCAGAACTGGTGCTCTTGCAGAATTAAGATAGCCAGAAGGAGTTTCTAATTTGTTTGAGGCAATGAGAAGAATTAGCATTGCCGAGAGAGCCGTATATGCACATAGACTTTTACAAGTATTAATGAAATCTCTCTCAATACTCCTGATACACGGCTTTTAAAGGCATCCTCTGATTCTCCCTTTCTTTGCTTTATATACCTAAATACTCGGCATATTCGTGAGCCATTGCATAAGAATTGAATTTTGATTTTTCTGTCATTATGATTTCACCTCCTCACCAAAATTTCTATAGGATATTATATAAAATAAGAGTTGTTTTGTCAATAAACATATCAAACTACATCATCACCATGGGACACCCTTTTTAACTACTGTCTCATTTCGCCTTGGAGTGAGACACGACACCCTGAAGATTTGATACAATACTAGGGAAGCAGTGGGTTTGAGTTATAGGGACGTGGGGTTCCAAACCCACATGCTCCGCCAAGTGAATGAAATGAACGTGGCGGATGGCCTCTGAGCTACCGCCTAAAACAAGCTATTAAACACTAGAATAGTTTATCAATCTCTTTGCTTCAATTCTTAATGCTAGAGGAATCAATGCCTGATATACAGAACAGTAAGGTGAATTTGTATCGAATTTACCTTTTTGCTCATGTGATAGCAACGGACATCCACCACAACAAATATACTTCCATTGACATTCTGCACATGGTTTTTTATCAAGTACCGTAAGATTACGAGGTACTATAAAGCAACCATTTTTCATTGTTTGAATTATATCTTGGTCATAAATAGAACCAATTGGATGTTCTAACAACATTTGACAAGATACTATTGATCCATCATGTTTTATTACCAAATAGCTATGACCTACACCACAAGTTTGAGTATGAGGCTTACGAAAATCAACCCTATCTAGCAATCCATTAATAACACTCTGTTTGGGAGGATTGTCATAAATATATTGGTATGCAAGTTTGAGATTTTCAATTAGTTTCTCATCATTTTTTTCCAACACATCAGTTACAAATGGATTTTCTCTATAAAAATTAAACGCGAAAGGAATTTTATTCTCAACCATATACTTCGTAAGGTCTGGAATATTAGCAACATTGTTAGAAGTAATAGTTACTGAAACATTAAATGGCACACCTACCTTTTGTAAAAATCGTATCCCCCTCATTACAAATGCAAAACTGCCCAAGCCACTTGGAAAAACTCTTTGAGAGTCATGAAAACAACCCAACCCATCTAATGATACCATAACTTTTACAGATAGTTTTTTAAGCTTAGTAGCGATTTCTTCTGTAAGTAATACCCCATTTGTCAAAACAGAAAATCTAATACGTAATCCAGCTTTTTTTGCTAATTTCTTCCCAAGATTTACTAGGTAAACAATAAGCGGAAACTCTAATAAACACTCTCCTCCAGAAAATTTGATTGTTATAGTTTCGAAGCCGTTTTTTTGTGCATCAGTAATCAATTTTGAAAGCGCAAGTATTGCTACTTCTTTACTCATTTTTTCTTGATTCTTCCACACATAACAGTATGTGCACCTTAGGTTGCATTGGTTAGTTATATGAAACCAAACACCAAGATGTTTATGCAGTTTATCAGACAAATTAATTGCATACTCTGGTTTATCAAAAAAAATAACACCACTTGCAACCAAGTTTGACAGAAGTTGAATTAAATCATTCAAACTAGCAGTATTATCTTCTTTTAAAACTAAATCAAAAACTTCTTCAACAGTTTTTTTATTATCTATAAGTTGAAAAACCCACGCAGATTGACTGTTTAATACGACGATCTTCTTCTCACTAATTGGATTATATACAAGCAAAAAATCATCAATACTATCTACATATGTATCAGCATAAGTATGTGGAATACTCTTAGTTGTTATTTTCACATGCGCAATCATCTTGACAGTACAACTTCGACCCTTGATTTATTTTCTTTGTAGTTATGTTAAGCTGAGTTATTTGAATTTCTTCAACATCAGCAATAGTTTCACTAGTAATAACCTGAGCATCAGAAAGTTTCATACTTCCTTTCTACTATAAGTAATCTTTGATACTACACAAAAATTCACATACGTAATACATATGTATTAGGAGAATTATAGCTCTAACAAATAAAAAATCAATAGCAAAATGAAATTTTTACTTAAACCACCCATCTAATTCAGCAACCAAATTATGTAACTGTCCAATCTTTGATTCATCAACAATTGATCCATCTTCTTTGAACGCTGCCCAAATTGCTGGAATATTTACTTCGTCATGTAACCCAACCAATCGTAATTCAGAAACGATTTGTCGCAAATGTTCTACCGCACGCATTCCGCCAGAAGCCGCACCGTAACTCACAAACGAAACTGGCTTTCCTTTCATCATACCTGAGTACCAATAATCGAGCGCATTTTTAAGAACCCCCGGAACACTATGATTATATTCACCAGTGATAATAATAAATCCATCTGCTTTTGCAACTTTTTCTAACCATTTCTTACCAACTTCACCCGTGTAAGAACCTTGTGAAGCGAGTGGTGGCATTGGCTCATCAAAAAATGGCAACTGCCAGTCACGCAAATCTACTAATTCAAATGTTGTGTGTTTCGTTTTTGGCAAATTCTGCATGAGCCACTTTGCCACACCTTCACTTGCTCTATTCTGGCGAACAGTTCCAATAATTACTAAAATATTTTTGTTTGCTTTTGGCATGCAAATCTCCTTTTGAAAAATATATTTTTCGCTTTACTTTTTACGCTGAGTGAATATAATAACTCATACAAACTTAAACACAAGTACACACTAATTTGTAGTATACATACAAAAAGTATACTGTTATAAAATAACATAGTATATCAAAAATAAATATGAAAAAACACGACCCAAAAGAATGTCAAGTTGTCAAAGCACTCGCAATTATTGGTGGTAAATGGAAGTTACCCCTCATCAAAAGATTAACTTCTGGCACGAAACGTTATAACGAATTATTCAGAGAGTTAGAAGGCGTAACTCAACGAATGCTCACCAAGCAACTCCGCGAACTAGAAACTGATAAAATTGTTTCCAGAAAAGTCTATCCAGAAATCCCACCAAAAGTTGAATACTCACTCACCAAAGCAGGAAAAGAATTGCACACTGTTATTTTAGAATTAGAAAAATGGGGCAAAAAAAATACTGCCCATAGATAAAGTAATTACTCACCTAAAAAAAATTCAACCGTTCGCTGCATTGCTTGATTAAATGCTGCACCAGAAATATTATGTCCACCACTTTGGTATTCGAATAGCTCGTGCTGAATTCCGGCACCTTTTTCATCCAACACACTCATTAAGTTACGACTGTATCCAACAGCAACAACGTCATCGTTTACAGCGTGGTGAATTTGTAAATCTCCACTCACTCCATCTAAATAATTCGTCGCTGGAACTTGCTGCCAAAACCAAGAATCTGGATTAAACTCGCCATACGTATCGATCAACTGCTGCCTTCTTTTGCGACGAGGTGAATCGTCATCGGGTGGTCTATAACTATTATCATCTATTCCATACTCGCCAAAATCTTGGTAGGTATACACAGCACCTGCCCAAATCACGACTTTTGGAATGTGTTGTTTTACTGCTAATACTCTAAATAACACATTGCCTGCCATAGAATGCCCCCATAAACCAATTTTATTTGGGTTTACCCGAGCATCAGCTTGCAGTGTCGAATACGCATTCAAAACATCAATCACATAATCACTTGAATAGTACGCACCATTTGCCTCACCCTCAGACTGATCATGTCCACGAAGATCAATTTTGAAAACCATAATTCCACGATTTGCCAAATAGTTTACGTACGCAGCGTAATTTTCTGTTGTTCTGTAGAGAGTCGGCGAAATATACCCATGCACAAACACCACAGCAGGAAAACCACTCTCCGGTTGTTCGCCATTCGGAACTGTTAACAATCCATTGACCTTAAGCCCATCAGAATCGTAGCTCGTTAAATAACTCGTGTAGTTTGCTGTTCTGCTTACTTGTTTGAGTTCACCAAGCTTACTTGTATACTCACGATTTCTTAAATAGGGAATGGTTAGTTCTTGAAATTCAAATGGAGTTGGAACAGGTTGTAATTGTGGTTCTTGTTGAGTTACAAAGCCTAATTGACCAACAAAATTTTGTTCCTCTACTGAACCATCTGTTTGTCTTGACGAAGCTAAAAAACCGTTTGGTGCAACGGCAATTTTAGGGTACAGTGTTCTAATCAGAATTGCGATAAATAATACGGCTAGTACACATAAACTAGCAACTAGAATACGTTTCTGTTTTGTAAAAAGTTTTTTTTCTACATCATCAGATGTAGGCTCTAAAATTGGCTGGTCACTATTACTTAATTCAACTTTTTGCACGATGCAACCAGTATAACAAAATATCACTACAAAAAGAAAAACCAAAAATCATAATTGTGATTCTCTGGACTTGACTTACTTTTCATGAGATAGTAGCCTTGTGAAAAAAATTGTAGGTATGAGAAAAATTCTACTTTGGTTTACTACATGGCGATTACTCTTATTTGTCCCAGTATTTTTAGCCACACTTTTTCTGCCATTTCGCGAGAACTCTCTGTATACAACTCTTTGGCAGTACACAGAAAAATATCCTATTGTAGAAAATGAATTCACCTATCCTTGGTCAAACTTTGACGGCGTTCACTACCTTGCAATTGCCTCAAAATGGTACACCGATGAAGGCAGATTTTTGCCATTTTTTCCAGTTGTAATAGGAGTCGTTGCAGCACCACTTTCTTTCATTTGGCCAATTTTACCGTATGGCCCTGCAACATTTTGGGCAGGAGTTTTGGTGAGCACTGTCGCCACAATACTAGCACTGTATTTTACCGCCAAACTCTTACATTTAGATTACAAAACAAAAACTGTTGAATTAACACTATTTTTGCTACTCACATCACCTGTGGCTTTTTTCTTCGCGTGCATTTATTCAGAGGGATTATTCTTATTGCTGAGCGTTTTTGCCCTCTATTTTGCCCGGCAAAAAAAATGGTTTTTTGCAGCTGTCACGGCCATGTTTTTGAGTGTGACACGACTTTCTGGAATTCTAATTGTATTTCCTTTGCTGTGGGAATATTACGTATTAGAAATAAGACAAACTAAACTTTCATCCTTCTTTCATCAGTTGGTTTCTTATGTTGTACCAAAAAAAATTGCCAAAAAATCTTGGCCCCAACAACTCAAAAATATTTGGTTAAAATACGCAAAGCTTATGTGGTTTGCATTTATCCCCACACTCTTACTTTTCTATGGCTGGTTCAATTATCTCAAATGGGGCGACTTTTTATACTTTGTTCATGCTCACGGGCTACTTGGAAACAGCCGAGAAGTTTCTGGATTAGTATTTCCATTGGTGACTGTGTATAGATATATTAAAATTTTCTTAACAGTATCTGCTACACAATATGAATTTTGGATCGCACTATTAGAATTTGGAGCACTGGTCTATGCAATTGTGAGCATATTTTTGGCCTGGAAAATGAAAGTACGAACAAGTTATCTAGTGTTCTCCGTGGCAATGATATCGCTACCACTATTTTCTGGAACTCTTTCTGGGTTTCCGCGATACATTTTGCCAATTTTTCCGTTTTTCTTGGCACAAAGATTGTTGTTTGAAAAATTGCAAAAAAATAAGGTCACTGCAAATTTAGGCAAATTCGCTTTTGCAACCATTGTTATTTTTTCACTCCTACTACAAGCGCTACTTTTAGCACTTTTTGCGAGAGGATATTATGTTTCGTAGAAAATATTGATAAAAGTGATAAGATTGAAAAAGAAAGGGAAAAATATGATTAAAAAAAATACTTATACTATATTTGACTCATTGGCAACAAATAGATTATTGGGTCAAAAAAAAGCAAATCAAGAAAAACCCAATGAAAGTATGGAACACTCACAAAGCATGATTTTAAAAATTGAACAACTTTGTGATGAGTTAATTTCAGAGATTAAAAATGGGAAAACAAAACTTGACTCAAGACAAAGTATCAATGCTTACAACGAAACACTCCAAAGGTTATTTGAAGATATTACTACAAATATTACTCTCACCAGCAATTTTGAAGATGCTTCACAACAAGCAGATAGATGGAAAATTACAGTTCAAAAATTTCTTAAACTTTATATTGCCTTTCTTGAAAACTGCAGACAGCATCCTACTTTATTAGCTGGGTCAGAAATAAAAGAATATGAAAAAATTATTGCTGATGACTTTCTACAAGATCTAGATAGATCAAATCATGTGCTGTACGAGCTAATCTTAAGAGATATAACAACACCTAAAGAAATAGTAGCAATGATGCAGGATTATAGATAAAATTTCAGACCGAGAGTACAGTAGTTAGATCCAGTCGGCGCTTGCCCAAGTGCCGACTGGATTTTTTACTACGCTAAAGCAACTAAAGGAATAGCCGCCAAACAACCTGTTGTTACACAAGCAATGGCGACTGCCCCAACTATGACAACCACCCCTAGTATAATTAGTAGCTCGATCTCCGCAGAGTCGAACTGTAGTAAATCTAGGTTGGTTGTCGCAAAAGATGAGGATACATCCACCAATGCCCCTTCAGGCACAGGTACAACGGGCGTTTCAGCCGGCATAGGAATTGGTTCGGGGGCAGGTATAGCTCCTGGAGCAGCTGCTTCTGGAGTAACTGTATCAATCCGATTCTTTTTGATCAAACCGTTGACACAGCCAGCCAGTTGCTTCACGCTATTGGTGAGCTCAACGGTAACATCAACTGCCCGGCGGAATTGACCGCTAGGTCCAAAAATGTTCTCCATAGCTTGCGCCATGGTCTCACCTTTGGAAACCCAAGGAAGAGGGTAGATTGTCGGCTTACTTATGTTGCCAAAAATCATGAACACTTTGTACGTACCAAAACTAATGAGAACCCCCAAACTTGTCCCATTTGCCTCACTTATTCCCGCCCTTTCAATGACGGCACTTCCTTTCGAAATTGCCTCAAATAAGGCTGCCACAGAAATCCCAAAACTGGCAAAATCAGCTAATCGCTTAGCCCGAAGGCCGTGCGAAAAAAGATTTGCACAATCTTGGGGGACGCGAGCAAATGATGCGTCAGTGCTCGCAACTTCATAGGGCCCATATTTGGCCAACAATTGCGAATACTCAATAGGTAAGGCCACCACCAGAACCGGAGGTTCTGGGTGGGGATATGGCTCAATTGTTCCCGTTGGAACAAGAACCGGAACATCTGGTTGCTCTGGACCCGGAATCGGGCTAGTGCAACCTACCAACATACTCACAATAACCAACAAAACAAAAAAACCGTATGCCTTCTTATGCTTCATTTTTATAGTCCCCTAAAATTTTTTGCACCCCGGGCCAGGGTGCTATAGAAACACCAAGTCGCAGGACGCAGACTTAGCCAAGAAGACCTATCTTCAAAATACTTAAAAACAGATTTTCTTGACCAAGTTATAGAGGAACTTAATTACTCTCGGTCTGTTAAAGAACAAACAAACAATTGTTGAAAAAACTTACGCAAAGTGAGTCTTTCAAATACGTTTGTTATTTTGATTTAACTTACGTCAAACCATTCCTAATTATAGCAAAATATTATGGGATTGTCAATATTATGTATCGGTCGCCTACATATTGGA
Source organism: uncultured Pseudomonadales bacterium (assembly GCA_964509285.1). GTDB lineage: Bacteria > Patescibacteriota > Microgenomatia > UBA1400 > PJMF01 > VFLK01. The sequence goes on along the minus strand of CAZDWQ010000021.1, from coordinate 86 downwards.
CTGTAGTAATTGTATATATTGGCTTGGAGACTTGTATCCAAGCGATTGATGAGGTCTAGTTTGATTGTACCAGTTTAAATACTTTT
>CAZDWQ010000020.1:0-14356 GCA_964509285.1 uncultured Pseudomonadales bacterium | reverse complement strand
AAAACAATAATTTTTAAATGAAAAAACCACCTCGTTTTTTCTATTAACTCGATTTTTTAAATGGCAAAGTACTTGGTGAAGAAGATGATTTTGATAGTTCACTTGAGTCTCTTGAAAAAGAATTTGATGCTTATTTAGAAGAAATGGATTCTGAAATGGATGCTGAGCTAGATACTGAAGTGAACACTGAGTTTGAAGCAGAAATTGAAACAGAAATAAAAACTGAAGATGCTACCATTACACCTCCTACAACTGAGAATAAGCTAACAACTAGAAAATCATCAAAAATTGAACGCTTATTTTTATTCGTCCCAGTCGAAATCAAAAGTGAAGTAATTTCAGACAAAGGAGTTGTAGTTGAAGAACGAAAATCACTGCTCGGAAAAATTCTGGATTTGTTCAGTTTCTAGTTTAAAATACCTATCCTAACCAAGAATATGTTGTATACTAGAGCTATGCAACAAAATTCTGAACAAAATATATCAAATACCGGCAGAAAAACTTTACCCGCAAAAATCGCTAATCGTGTCAGAACTATTTATCTAGAAGCAGTAACTGGATTTTTATGGTGGTGTGTTGGCATGGTTCCTTCTCACTGGTTTAGAAAATTTTTCTATAAACTCTTTGGCATGAAAATTGGGAGTGGTTCTACCATCCACATGATGGGAAGAATCTATGATCCAAGACATATAGTAATCGGAGAAGATACTATTATCGGAGAACGTGCAACATTAGACGGACGCAAACAACTTATTAACTCTGCGGGAGGACTTGAAATTGGTAACCATGTAGACATTGCCTCTGAAGTTATGATCTGGACAAGTGAACATGATATTAATGACCCTTCTTTTACAAAAGCCATAGAAGAAAAAGTTACCATTGGCGACTATGTTTTCATTGGCCCAAGAGCAATCATCCTGCCAGGAGTAGTGGTTGGGACAGGCGCAATTATTGCAGCTGGCGCTGTTGTTACTAAAAATGTTGATCCATTTACTATTGTTGCCGGTGTGCCTGCAAAACCAATAGGTGAAAGAAAAGATAAAAATCCAAATTATAAATTAGGCCGAGCTAGACTATTTCAATAAAAACCATGCTACTCTCTGTCATTATCGTTTCATATAATACTCAAGAACTTACTGTCGAGACGATAAAATCGGTGGTTGATTCTACTAAAAACTCAAAACTACTCAAAAACAACTTAGAAATTATTGTTGTTGACAACAATTCCTCAGATAAGTCTGTCGCTCATTTAGAATCATTAAAAAAAGAAATAGTTATTCCACTACTGATACTCAAAAATAAAAAAAATGTTGGCTTTGGAAATGCTAATAATTTGGGAATTCAAGAAGCAAAAGGTGAATATTACTTATTCCTAAACTCAGATACTATTGTTAAGGAAAATGCTCTAGAAAACATGGTGCAAAGATTTTTAGACAATGAAACTTTGGGAATTTTAACCCCAGTTCTATTAAATATTGATTTAACTTACCAACCACAAGGTGGCTCGTTCCCAACATTGACTGCACTTTTTTTCCATATGAGTATGCTGGATGATCTTCCTGGAATAGGAAAACTTTTTCCTTCCACTCAACACACGGGCAAATCAAATAGATTAAATCTGGAACTACTTGAAAAATACACAGACCTCATCTCAGTCGACTGGGTTGGTGGAACTGCAATGATGATCTCAAAAAAAGCAATCGATACATTTGGGCCATTTGACCAAAATATCTTTATGTACGGTGAAGATACAGAAATCTGTATGAGAGCTAAAAACCACAATTTTGAGATTGCATTAGACCCCACCGCTCAAATAATTCACTTACAAAACAAAAGTTCTTCTCAAGAAAATGCAATAAGAGGTGAATATAGAGGATATCTGTATATTTTTTCGAAACACAAATCTTCTACTCAAGCAGTCCTCGCAAAAATACTGTTACAATATGGTGCACTTGCTAGAATATTTGTATTTAGCTTCATTGCTCCAAACAAAGAAAAAGTTGCTATTTATAAAAACGTACTAAAAGATTTATCATAGAATGTAGTAATCGTGGCAAAAAATATAAAAAATACCAGCTGGCTTAATATACTAGATGAAAATATTCTACTTATAATAAGTACTTTTTTACTTGCTTTTATCCCACTATATCCAAAAATACCACTCTTTGACCTTATAGAAGGTTATATTGTCAGAGTCCGTCTTGAAGATATCTTAATTGCTTTGAGTATGGTGATTTACTTGGTACAACTTGCTAGAAAAAAAATTACTTTGAATACTCCACTCACCAAAATAATTTTTGTATATATTTTGGTTGGTTTCTTATCAACGTTATCTGGAATCTTTATTACTCAAACCATTCCAACAACTCAAGTACACCTTTTAAAAAGCTTTTTACATTTTGGGAGATACATTGAATATTTTTCACTCTTTTTTCTCCTGATAGCAGCAGTTAAAAGCAAAAAAGATATCCAAATAATGACCGGGACTTTAGTAGCTACCTTATTGCTCATTGGAATATATGGGTTGGGCCAAAAATATTTATATTGGCCAGTTTACTCAACCATGAACAGAGAATTCAGTAAAGGTATCGTCTTATATCTTACGGAACACGCCAGAGTTCAATCAACATTTGCGGGACATTATGACATGGCCGCCTACTTAGTGATTGTCTTGCCTCTAGTCTTAGCATTTCTCCTGCAAACAAAACTGAAACTATATTCAAAACTTATTCTGTGGAGTTCATACGCTTTAGGTTTGATGATGATGATGCTCAGTGCTTCAAGAACCTCATTGGCTGGTCTGGTAGCCGGCCTCTTTTTAGTTATTCTACTCTCTAGCTTACTCAAAAATAAATTAAGCCAAAAAATAAATTTCTTTCTCTCCAAATCCTTTACTAACGGATTACTATTTGCAATTTTATTTATGATCTTTGGCAGTAGTATGGCAGAACGCCTTTTACAAGTCGTAGAAAACTATCCAAAATTTATTGAAATATCAGCTAATATAGAAAATACTAAAAAATATATTTACGAACAAATTAAGCCAGAGCAGTATATCGAAATAAAAAAACCTGAAAACGGTATTTCCACTGAACAAGCAGAAGTTCTCGTTAGCTCTGATACTAGACCAACTCCTATCAAACCAAGTGATGTCTATGTAGATGTTCCAAACCAAGTAAAGATTGCTACTGTTTCCGCCACAGGAGAAAAAACATTTACAACTATTGAGATTCCTAGAACCTACTCAGAAAATGCTTTGAAACATGGTTTATCTATGGCAATTCGTTTAGATACTCTCTGGCCACAAGCTTTAAATGGGTTTTATAAAAATCCATTGTTAGGTTCCGGATATGCAACTCTAACAAAATCAGCCGTCGAAGAATTTACCGAAGCTGATTCAACTGACAATAACTTCTTGAGGACATTAGGTGAAACTGGATTGCTGGGCTTTCTTAGTTTCTATGGCGCCATTATGATTTCACTGGTTATAAGCAAAAAAATTATCATGGATAAACTAGAAACAGATTCTTTTAAGAAACTATTTGCTATTGGTTTTATTGGAGCAACATTTGGTTTATTAGTAAATGCTACTTTTATAGATGTATTTGCTGCTTCAAAAGTTGCCTACACCTATTGGGCAATCACAGGTATTTTATTAGCGTACGCACAAATAAAATCTGAACCGACTGTTCTAAAAAAAACTGAAACAAAAAGAAAAAGGCATACCCAAAAAAACAAATTCGCAAACACATGAAAACACTCTTAAAAAAGTACCCACTACTATTTATTATTGCTGCCTTAGGCTTATTTTTGCGTCTGTATAAAGTAAATACAGACTTACTTGACTGGCACAGTTGGAGACAAGCAGACACTGCATCAGTTACTAGAGAATTCGTTACTAAATCGCTCAACCCGTTGTACCCAACATATCACGACCTTTCTAACATTCCTTCAGGGAAAGATAACCCTAGCGGGTACAGAATGGTTGAGTTCCCAATTTATAATGTTATTGTTGCAACTATTCTGAAAACAATTCCAGCACTACCTCTCGTGCCAACGAGTAGAGTTGTCTCATCACTTTTTTCAATAGGCACACTATTTTGTTTATTCTTTTTAGCAAGGAGTTATTATGGAAAAAAAGTAGGCTACTTAACGGCCTTCTTCTTTGCCGTAATACCATACTCTATCTTTTACTCTAGAGTCATCTTGCCAGAACCGATCATGATTTTTTTCTCAACCCTTTCTATCACGACCTTCAGATTCTATATTCAGAAACCGAAAACATACTTATACTGGGTTTCCCTTGTCTCACTCGCGCTCGCATTATTGCTGAAACCTTTTGTGGTATTTCTACTGCCAGTTTATATAGTTATTTTGCTTGAGGAGAGAAGTTTAAAAAAAATTATTTTAGATTTCAGGCTGTATGCGTACGCAATATTAGCAACCATTCCATTTATTTTATGGAGAGAATGGATTACTCAATTTCCTGAAGGTATTCCTGCATCTGATTGGTTATTTAATGGAAACGGAATTCGCTTTAGACCAGCATGGTTTAGATGGTTAGGATATGAGAGAATCACAAAACTAATTTTAGGATATGTGGGTGTTCTATTTTTACCGATAAGCATTTTACAACAGTTTAAAAACAAAAAGTTTTTCATTCCAGCATGGTGGCTGGGAATAGGCTTGTATTTTGTAGTAATCGCCACAGGTAATGTGCATCATGATTACTATCAAGCAATTACTACTCCAATAATCGCACTAACTCTAGGACACGCAATTGTCGTGCTAGACACATTTTTAAATAAAAAATTCAACGCACTTGTCTCCATGGGAATCACCTCTGTACTCGTTATTATAATGCTTGTGCTTTCTTATAACCAAGTAAAAGGCTACTACAATGTAAACCATCCTGAATATGCGCTTGCTGGCAAAGCTGCTGATGCCATCTTGCCAAAAGATGCAAAAGTTATCGCTCCTCAATATGGAGGCGACACAGCTTACTTGTTTCAAATCAACCGTTCTGGTTGGCCAATTGGTTACTCCATAGAAGAAAAAATAAAACTTGGAGCTACACATTACGTTTCAACTTCGTATGATGAAGAAGCAAAAGAACTAGAAAAAAAATACATGATAATTGAAAAAACAAGCGACTATATTATTATTGACCTCACTAGCCCAAGAAAATAAACAACCTGTATGAAAATATTAATGCTTACTCCATACCTTCCATATCCACTTTTATCTGGAGGACAAATTCGAACTTATAATCTTTTAAAAAAGTTAGCAAATAAACATGAAGTTACTTTATTTTCGTTAATTAAAAGTGAAGAAGAAAAAAACTACATTCCGGAATTAAAAAAATACTGCACTAAAGTACAAGTATTTAAACGATCAGAAAAACCATTTACTCTAAAAAATATTTTTAAAACTGCTTTTTCTTCGTACCCATTTTTAGTAATTAGAAACCATGCTCCACAAATTATTACTGCTGTTGAAGAGGAACTGAAGTCTAGTAAATATGACCTGATTCATGCTGAGACTTTCTACATGATGCCTCATATTCCAGCAACCACTATTCCAACAATATTAGTTGAACAAACAATTGAATATCTGGGCTATGAAAGTTATGCAAAAAAATCACCATTCTTTCTGAGACCAATTTTAAATCTTGATATCGGCAAAATAAGGAAATGGGAAAATTTTTATTGGAAAGCTTGTGACACTCTAATTGTTATGAGTGAGGAAGATAAAAAATATATCGGAAAAGAGATTGGGGAAACAAAAAAAATCGAAGTTGTTGCTAATGGTGTTGATACAAGTTGGTTTAATGAGATCAAGAAGAAACCAACTCAAGTTCCAACAATCCTCTCTGTTGGAACTTTCAAATGGCTACCAAATGTTGAAGCAGTAAAGTATTTAGTTGCTAAAGTTTGGCCACTAATTAAAAAACAACTACCAAACGCACAGCTTAAAATTGTCGGAAATGCTCCCACAGAAGATGTGTATCTCTATGAAAAATCAGATCCTTCAATCAAAGTCATTGGAAGAATTCCAGATATCAGAGATGCCTTTGCCACCTCTGATATTCTTATGGCCCCAGTCTTCAGTGGCAAAGGCACTAGATATAAGGTCCTTGAAGCTATGGCCTCAGGAACACCAATTGTTGCTACAACAACGGCAGTTGAAGGCTTGGAAGTTGTAAACGGTACTCATGTTATGACAAGCAACACTCCAGAAGGCATGGCTCAACTAGCAATAGAACTATTAAATAGCCAAGAAAAAAGAAAAAATATGGCCACAAATGGCAAAAAGTTTGTCAAAGATAACTATGACTGGTCGCTCATTTCTCACAAACTTGATGCTATTTATCAAAGAATTGGAAGTAAGTAAGGAAAAAATATGACAAAACAAGCTGATTTAGAGATAATTATTGTTAACTATAACAGCCAATTCTGGCTCAAAAAAACACTTTCTAGTCTTAAAGAGTTTTATTTAGACAAAACAAAAAAAACTGTCATCACCACTGTTGTTGATAACGCTTCTGAAGATGACTCATTGAGAATGATTGGGCATGAGTTCCGCTGGGTAAATGTCATCAAACTTAAAGATAACTTTGGGTTTGCAGTTGCCAATAACGCTGCGTTACGAGAAACAAAAGCTAAGTACGTAATGCTTCTTAATTCGGATGTTGAATTTACACAACAATCAAACTTAGATACACTAATAAAATTTATGGAAGAGAAGCCAAAAGTTGGAGTAATAACTCCAAGAATCGAGTTCACTAATGGTGAAATTGACCCAGCTTGTCATAGGGGAGAACCAACAATATGGGCATCTTTCACTTACATGAGTGGTTTAGAAAACATATTCTCAACAAGCAAAATTTTTGCAGGATACCATCAATCATATAAAAACCCTAGAAATATACATACCATTGATGCTTGTTCCGGTGCAGCAATGATTGTTCGTGGTAACCTGCTTGAAAGTGTTGGTCTACTTGATGAACGATTTTTCATGTACGCAGAAGACCTAGATTGGTGTAAGAGATTCAGAGAAGCTGGATACATGGTTGTATATAATCCCGAGGTTATAGTAATACACCACAAATATAAATCGGGTATCAAAAATACGTCTCAAAGTATCGCTCGAAAAACCCGCAAGCATTTTTACGACACCATGTTACAATACTATGACAAACACTACTTGGATTCATATCCCAAGTTTGTTAGACATATTATTAAGTACATTTTAGTAGTAAAAAAAGGAGCACTATGAACTACCTCACTGAATTTAAAATTCAGCAACTTCGTACAAAAAATTTAACTGCAGCTGTTGAATCAATTGCAGCAGTTACTGGAGCAGTTGTTGCAAACATGTTGATTCCACAACTTTTGTTGAAATATGTTTATGTAGATACATCAACATTATTAGAGGCACCAGCAGTTTTCACATATCTTCCATTAGTTACCTATACACTAGCACTCGCATACTTTGTATATGCAATGGTCGGTAACTTCATCAGATGCAGAAAAGCAAATACCCTCGAACAAGAACTTTCCTTAACCGGTGGTTGTTGCTCAGATGGCTGCTGTTCAGACGGTTCTTGCAACTGTGAAGATGGCAACGAAGAAATTAGTGAAACAGAACTAAAAGAATTAGAAAAAATTGTTGACGAAGCTCTAAAACCAACTACAAAGAAATCAACAAAAACAACCAAGAAAAAAGTTGCTAAAAAAACAAAGTAATTTAGCATCTCTATTTTAAAATTGAACAATCGCAGGGAAAACTTCCCTGCGATTGTTGTAAATAGGGTATAATAAAACCATGAAAATCGGAATTGATGCACGCCTGTCAGGTGCCAAACATGCTGGGATTGGTAGATACACCCAAAATTTAATCAGAGAACTTCTCAGAGAAAATAAAAAATATACTTTTGTCTGTTTTTTTTATGATCAAACACAAGCAGATGAAGTCCTCGGTGAATACAGTAAAAATAAGACTGTTCGAGTTATCATAACTCCTATCAAACATTACAGTTTTGCTGAACAAAAAGAACTTCCAAAATTATTTGCCAGTGAGAATTTAGATTTGCTCCATGTTCCGCATTTCAATATTCCAATCTTTTATAAGGGAAAAATTATTATCACTATTCATGATTTGTTATGGCACGAATACAAAGGTAGCTCAGTCACCACTCTAAGCCCAATCAAATATTTGCTTAAATATCTTTTTTACCGCTTAGTTACCGGAATTGCAGTACACAGAGCAGAAAAGATTTTGGTTCCAGCACAAACAATTAAAGATACTGTAATAAAATTTTATCCAAAAACAAAAAACAAAATTGTGATCACAAAAGAAGGGGCACAAATTGCCGACCCAAAAGAACTTAAAAACTTACCAAAACTGAAAAATACATTTTTATATGTTGGATCACTATATCCTCACAAAAACTTGAACCTTATCTTACAAACACTCAGCTCACTTCCAAAATACAAACTGCTAATCGCCGGTTCAAGAAATGTGTTTCAAGACAGAGTAAAGTCGTATATTAAGTACAAAAATATAGAAGACCAAGTTGAATTTCTAGGATATGTAACAGATGAAGAACTCGCAACACTGTATCAACAAGTTACAGCTTTGGTTCAACCATCTTTCTCTGAAGGTTTTGGTCTAACTGGAGTAGAAGCAATGTCGTTTGGAACTTCTGTACTTGCATCTGATATCCCTATTTTTAAAGAAATTTATCAAAACGCAGCATTCTACTTTAGTCCTCACTCTACTGCGTCGTTTATCCAAGCAGTCCATGCTTTAGAACAAAACACAGACAGAATAAACTCAGAAGGAATAGCAATTGCAAAAAGTTACTCATGGAAAAAAATGGCCCAACAAACTCTAGAAGTTTATCAGGAAATTTTGAATGTCACATAGCTTAAAAATTGCTATCGTTTACGATAGAGTTAACACACCATTTGGTGGAGCAGAAGTGGTTTTAAGTGCAATTAGTGAGCTGTTTCCAAACGCTCCAATTTATACTTCGGTCTACCATGAAAAAAAAGCGAGTTGGGCAAAAAGAATCAGAATCATTCCTTCGTTTTTACAAAAAATCCCATTCTTTAGTGACAAGCACCAGTTTTTACTTCCTCTGATGCCTCTCGCTTTTGAGTCTTTTGATTTATCTCAATACGACTTGATTATTTCTGTAACTAGTGCGGAAGCAAAAGGAGTTCTCACCAAACCACACCAAAAACACATTTGTTATCTGCTTACTCCAACTCGGTATCTATACTCACATAAACAAGCTTATTTAGACAGTAAGTGGTATTTACAGCTTCCGATTGTCAAGCAAATTACAAATCTTATTTTAAGTCATATCACCAACTGGGATCAAACAGCAAGCACTAGACCAGACGTAATTATTCCAATTTCGAAACTTGTAGCCAGTAGAATCAAAGCCTTCTACCACCGCATTCCTGATAAAGTCATATACCCACCAGTTTCTGTTGAGCTTTCAGAAAAAGAAATTTTAGATATCCAACTCTTTACGGATACAAGGAGATTTTATTTAAGTGTTTCTAGATTAGTTGATTATAAACGTGTTGACCTGAGTATTTTGAGTTGTTTACAGTTGAAAAGACCATTAGTCGTTGTTGGTACCGGAGAATCAAAACAAAAATTGTATGATCTAGCCGGAGATAATAAATGTATTAAAAAAGAAACTGAATCAATAGAAGACTTTTTGCAACGAGCCACAACAGAGTATAAAACAATTCTCTTTACTGGAGCAATATCTCAAAAAGATGTGTACAAGCTTTTTAAAAACTGTGATGCCGTCTTGATGCCAGGAGAAGAAGATTTTGGTATCACGGCACTTGAAGCAGGAATTTTTGGCAAACCTGTGATACTATTTTATACAAGTGGTGTTGCAGAGTTACTCAAAGATACTCAATATGCCATTCATATTAAAAAAGAAACCGTGCCAGAGGTTATCTATGCTCTAGGAAAGCTAGATTCCCTCGAGTTTGATGCTAAAAAGCTACGTGCTAATGCATTACAACACACTGTAACAATATTTAAAAAAGAGTTTAAACAGAGAATAGAAAAAGAACTGAAAGGACACTATGTCATATCTTGATCACACATTTGCAATTATCCTAGCAGGAGGCGGTGGTACTAGACTCTGGCCAAAATCAAGAAATAAAACTCCAAAACAGTTTTTGAAGCTTATTGGCAAAGAGACAATGATCCAGACAACTGTTAACAGAATTATAAATATTGTGCCCTGGGAACGAATAATTGTTGTCACAAATCAACTTTACAAAGACGACGTCCACAAACAACTTCCAGAAATTCCATTATTAAATATAATTGCGGAACCACAAAAAAAAGACACTGCCATGGCAATGTTGGTTGGCGCACTATATGCAAAATCACTTGACCCAGAGGCTGTTTGTATCAATTTAGCTTCTGACCATATCGTTACAGACCAACAAGAATTTTTACGAGTCATGAAACACGCAGCTGAAACTGCGTCAGAGAATGATTATCTTGTTACCGTCGGAATTGCTCCAAATAGACCTTCAACAGGATTTGGTTATATCAAAATTGGCGAGGACCTTAAAAAGCTTGGTCAAGGCCTTTCCTTGTTTACAGTTGATAGTTTCACGGAAAAACCTAATGAGGCAACCGCCAAAGCATTTATTTCTACCGGTAAATATTTTTGGAATGCAAATAACTACGTTTGGTCAAGCGCTGTTCTACAAAGAGCATTCCAAACCCACATGCACTCGCTATATGAACTTACAGCTGGTTTAGAAGACTTGAAGGGGTCAGCCTTTCATGAAGCACTTCCAAAAATTTATGACAAAGCAGAAGCGATCTCAGTTGACTATGCAATTTCAGAAAAGGCTAATAATCTTGTACTTATCCCTGGTGATTTCGGCTGGGATGATGTAGGTGATTGGAAAGTTGTCTATGATCTTGAAAAGAAAGATCTAGCTGGAAATGTTGTAATTGGTGATGATGCCACTAGAAAAATCTTAACTATTAATTCTCAAAATAATCTTATTAACGCAGATGGTAAGTTGGTCGCTATTCTTGGAGTTAATGACATGATTGTCATTGACACCGACGAAATTTTGATGATAATACCAAAGTCTCAAAGCCAAGATGTGAAAAAACTAGTTGAAAGACTAAAAGAAGAAGGTAAAAAAGAATACTTATAGATATATGAACTACGCTCAACAAAAACGAATACTTGATATCGCCGTTGCTCTCATCTTAATGATTGTCTTTCTACCAGTCTGGGTAATCGTCCCACTTATGATATATCTTGATTCAGGCGCACCAATTCTATTCAAACATAAGAGAATAGGACAAAACGGAAAAGAGTTTGAACTTTTTAAATTCAGATCAATGATTCCCAATGCAGATGAAATTTTGCATAAACACAACAAAGGTCTGCTCAAAAAATTCAAACAAGGCGATTGGAAAATTGAAAATGACCCAAGAATTACAAAACTTGGAAAAGCACTGCGTTCACTCACTATTGATGAATTTCCTCAACTCTACAATGTTATTCGTGGTGAAATGAGCATGGTTGGTCCAAGAGCATATGTTAAAAGAGAGTTAGACGAGCAAACTCAAAAATATCCAGAAACAAAAAAATATCGAGAACTCATCTTGTCTGTTAAACCTGGGATTACTGGCCCTTGGCAGACTTCTGGCCGAAATGAGGTCCCATTTAACATTAGAGCAAAAATGGATGCTGACTATGCTCAGGACAAATCAATCATGACTGATATCAAGATTTTGTTTAGAACACCTCAAGCAATGATTTCCAAGTGGTAATATACCAACCTTTTTTGGTATACTATTTGGTATGCTAGAAAATGAGACTAAACAAACTAAAAATATCGGACCAGAAAGTGCTGACTCGTTCGAGTACAAAATAGATAATTCTCAAACCATAGAAAATAAACCGTTTCTCAAAAATCTCAGTGTCAAACTAAAAGAGAAACCAGCACTGATGGTTGCTTTGGTTGTAGCCATTTTCTTAACCCTATTGACTACTGTTATGGGTGTCTATACCTTTTCAGTAGTAAAAGAACTACGAGCACAGGCAACTCCACTAAAAGACAAAGCACAAACCACCTACGCTCTATTTAAAGCTCAAAATTTACCTGAAGCTGAAAAATCGCTCAACGAAATCGATACAGAATTCCAAACTGTAAAAGCAACGTACGCTAAACTAAGTTTTTACTCAAAAATTCCAATCGCCAATAACTATTACAATGATGGACTACATGCTTTGAACGCTGCTCAAGCAGGACTAAACACTGGTAAAAAATCTGTTGCCGCTATAACTCCATATGCAGATGTGCTTGGTTTCTCAGGCACAGAATTTACTGGGGGCACTACTGAAGATCGACTGAAAGTAATTCTAGAAACCCTGAGTAAAGTTACTCCAATTCTCGATGAAATTGGGGCAGAGCTCACTGTTGCCAAAGATGAACTCGCAGCCATCAATCCAAAACGATATCCTGAGTCTCTCAAAGGCATCACCTTGAGGCAATATATCATTTCCGCACAAGAACTAAGCGCTGGTGCAGCAAATGGATTAGCTGAGTACCGCCCAGTTATTGAACAGTTACCAAAAGTAGCGGGAGCAGGTGGCGAAAGAAAAAAATACTTAATTTTGTTCCAAAATGATAATGAACTCCGTCCTACGGGTGGTTTCTTAACAGCATACGCAATCATCAATGTTGCAGACGGAAAAGTTGAAGCAGAAAAATCTGATGATATCTATGAGCTAGATCAAAAGTTTACAAAAAAAATCCCTATTCCTAAAGAACTTGGGCGTTATTTGACGACAGAAAAATATTTCAACCTTCGTGACATGAATATTTCTCCTGATTTTAAAGTCGCTATGGACTTATTCTTTGAAAACTACAAAACTGTTAAAGGCGAACCTCAAGATATCGATGGTATTATCTCAGTTGATACTCACTTCTTGACTAATTTGATGAGAGTCCTAGGCCCAGTAGAAGTTCCAGGATATGGTACGTTCACAGCAGAAACTGATGCTCGCTGCGACTGTCCACAAATCATCTATATTCTTTCAGAAATCATCACTAGACCAACTCCATATTTGAGAGAAGATAGAAAAGGAATTTTAGGACCGTTGATGAGATCATTGTTAACCAAAGCATACACTGCACCAAAACAAACTTGGCCAGAATTATTTAAGACTGGTTTTGAATCTATTCAAAATAGACATGCACAATTTTATTTCACAAATGCAGACGCACAAAATGCAGCAGAGCTCGCTCGAGTTGCAGGCAGAATGACTCCACCAAAAAATGGGGAAGATTTCTTAGGCATTGTAAACTCAAACCTAGCAGGTGCAAAATCAAACCTCTTTATTACCTATGAAGTAAAACAGATTATTGCAGAAGCTCCAGTAGATGGCATGCTTACCAAAACTGTTGAAATAACTTACAAAAATAATCATAAAGCTGATAACTGTAATCTCGAGGCAGGCTTATTATGTCTCAACTCAACATTAAAAGACTGGACCAGATTGTATGTCCCACAAGGATCGGAACTTGTAAAGGCAGAAGGCTTCTTAGAAGAAGCAAAAACTTATGATGAAAATGGTTTCACCGTTATAGATGGATTCTTCAAGCTAGAGCCACTCGGTTCAGCTAAGCTCACCTTTACCTATACCGTGCCATACGAAAATCAGACAGACTACAAAGTGGTCGTTTGGAAACAAGGCGGTATTGAGTCAATTCAGAACCTCATGGATATTACTGGGGGGCAAGAAGCTATTGAAGTCAAAAAAGATACAACTTACGAGACGTTCTTTTAAACTCAAATAACTATTTTTTATTTCAATTAAGCGAGTAACTTCAACCTATTGTTATATTTTTTATAACCTTTACCTTTAAATACACTCTTAATTCTCTTGGTGACAACATCTTTCAACTGCAGCGCTTCATTATATGGTGGAGTAAGAATTACACATGGGTATTTTTTTCCGTCATCAGCAATAAAAACATAATTGTTTGCTTCTCTCACAATTCTACCTGTAGCACCATAAGGCATTGGTGGGAAAATAACAGTTGCAGTTTTATCAGCCAAAATAAGCGGTGCTTTATCAGTATCAACCATTTGCCAAACTCTTACATAATTTTTGATCCATTCAGAATAATCTTCTGGTGTGTTGTCATCAATAACAATGGCAGGAGTCTCAGTAACACTATCCACAACTCTAGCTATTGAGCCTTCACCATCTTTTAAGATGAGTTCGCAAACGAAGTGCACCACTTAATGCGGTAGAATACCGCAGAAA
>CAZDWQ010000019.1:0-16947 GCA_964509285.1 uncultured Pseudomonadales bacterium | reverse complement strand
TTTCTGATGGCTTACTAGCTCGCAGAATGTGGACTCAAACTGTTTTGGAAGGCAAAAACAGAGAAAGACGACCAATGATAATGGATGACTTGAGTCGGTACTGCACACTGGATACTATTGCGATGGTAAGGATATTAGAGGAGTTAAGAAAAGAAAGTTAGTTTATGAAAAAAATATTAGCATTTATTTTTATCTTTTTATTGATTGTTTTGGGAGTTAGATTTTTTTTAGCTACTCAATCAAGTAATCATGATCTCACTAAAACAAGTTCAGAAAATATTGATAATATGGCGTTCTGTAAGAGAAAAGAACCTTACAAAATGAACCCAGAATTTGAGAGAGGCTTGAGTCTTCTTTATCAAAGAATCGAGGAGCATAAGAATGATTCAACAGTTCAAGAGGAATTGAAGCCAACAATAGATACTATGTTGAAAATACGAAATTGTCTAAATATACAATTCAGTGAATCAAATAATGATGTAACTGAAGGGTTTTTTGTATTTGATCCTAATTCCTCTACAGAAAATCTTGAAATTTTTGTTAATAAAAAATACTCTGCTTATGATGATGCTTTGACAGCACTTTTGTTAGCACATGAAGTAACTCACGCTGTGCAACTTGTTGATTCCAATATAAATGCTGTTGATAAATCGTGTATTGATAAAGAAATTGAATCGATAAGAATGGAATATAGATTGTTAAGATCTTTCACATATGCAGAAAATACCTCAATTACATCCAGAATTTCTCATGAGACTGAGACAAGGAAGAATTTACCTAGCTCTCTACAAGAAAAAGCTATTGAATACTCAGGATTGGTGGGTGTCAGTCAACTATTAGAAATTCAGGAGAAGATGCTTGATATATGTAATTCCAAAAATGAAAATAAAAATTCAGACCAGTGGGTAAACATTTTTGAATGTGCAGGAGAAATGGAAACTGACTATATCAGAGAATACATAACCAATAATCCATTTTATATTGAGCAATGTAATTTATAAAAATAAAAAATAATTAATTACTAATCTGATAGAATGCGAATAATAATGAAAATTACTAAATTACCAATTACAAGGTGGCTCGATTATAAAAACCTTTATATGGAGTCCATTGCTAATTCACCGCAAGCATTTTTGTGGAGTAAAGAAGAAATAGGTTCAAAAGAAGATTCCGAGTGGCAAGATAGAATAAAAAATATGTTTTTTGCAATTACTGATGATGGACAACTTGTCGGAATGGCTGGTTTTTACTGTGAGGAAAAGAAAAAACTGGCACACATAGCAAATATAGTACGTGTATATGTAAGCCCAGAATATAGAGGAAAAGGAATTGGGAAACAATTATTGTTGACTGTTATTGAAGATATAAAATCTAATCCAGAGATAAAAAAAATACAATTGGGAGTTATAGCAACCCAAATTTCAGCATTCAATTTATATGAATCAGTAGGTTTTGAAAAAGTAGGCAAGCAAAAGATGGCAGTTAAGGTTGGTGATCATTTTTATGATCAATACTTAATGGAAATGATTATAAATGAAGACTAATTCTTCAATGATAAAATAATCACTTTTCAGTAGAAAAACTTTTTTAGACTGTAAAAGTTAATGTTTAATTGCTTTGAGAGTTTTTCACAGCAATTCGAGGTTTTTAATTTTTTACTCTGATATTAAGATTTAGAATCCATTATTTTTAAATATTTATACAAAACAGGATGAACTCTGTATTTGTTGTCAGGAAGTTCATATAGCAATGCCTTATTTATCAAGTTGTATATGCCCCACTTAGTTGTAAATTCAGTTGTTGAGTTTTTCTTAACATCTTGTAATGAAAATTCAACCAAATCTCTTTTGGCTGCTTCTTGTAGAATTCTTTTTTCTTCTTTACTCAATTCGTTAAAAACTATTTGAAAGGCACTGATAATTTCTCCAAAATAGTTCTCAAGAAATGGCCCAAATTCTTTTTTTTCTCGTAAAAGAGATAAGGCACATTCTAAAGAATTGACATTCAAGTTACTTTTGAGTTGATTAGAAAGCATTTTCAATGCAAGTGGCAAGTTACCTAATTCACAAGAAATTTCTAAAATAATTTGTTTTTCCTTTTTTGTTAAAGATTTTTTTGAAATTTTAGAAAACAAAAAAATATTGATTCTTTGTCAAATGGCTTTATTTTATAAATATCAATACCATCTATTGGAAGGACAATATTTATGCTAGTTGTTATGAGTAGTGAGCTGGTAAAAAATCTTTTGTAAATTTGTTTTATTGTTTCATTTTTTTCTACACAATCTAATACTAATAAAAAACTTTTACTTTTGATTAACTTTTCTGCCTCATTTCTATCTAAAGCTTTATTAACACTTAAGTTGCAAATCGAGTTGTATAGTTCATTTTCAATTTCATCTATGTTTTTTTCCTCACATCTTATCCATAGGACTCCATTTTTAAAATATGTTTGAAATTCATGGGCAAGATATATCCCAGTGCTTGATTTACCAGAACCAGGCAAGCCGTGTAAAATCAGATTTAATTGATTTTGATCACTGATTTTATTGGCAACAAAATTTTTGACTTCGTCAATTCCAATTAAGTCTGGTTTGTTTGGAATTATAAATATTGGAGTAAAACTACCCTCTAAATTGAAGTCTAAAGATTCTTTTTCAGAAAGTTCCATTTGCTTTGCAGAAAGCAAAAACTCATTGGCTTCCCTACTTAACGTAATTGCATTGTTTACGATAAAAATTTTTATTAGACTAATTAAAATTTTTCTATCTTTAGGAAGTCTACTACCACTTTGCCATCTTGAGAGCGTTGACTCTTCAATGAAAAGTCCTTCATCAGCAATACAGTCACAAAGTTCTCTAAGTGTTGAGATTCCTGATTTTAAGCGATAAATTTTAAATAAGTTTGAAAACTCTTTCATTTTAAACCTGTCATAAAAAATGACACACCCGTCATTCACTTTGAATTATAACTCATATATTATTGAAACCTATGCTCAAAAAAGACATTGATATATTATCGCCTATAATGTCGGAACAAGGCAGAAAGCAATTATTGCATGATGTTGAAAGTAAATTGGGGAAAGTAAGATCCATTGAAGAAGTTAGTGGTGGACTGATTCATTATGTATACAGAGTCAAAGGTAATAAACAAACAGCATTCTTAAAAATAAGAAGTGATCATTATTCTCGTATTCCAAATATAGCAACAGATCCGTCTTTAATTCAAGATGAATACCATGCTTTGCAAACATTTGGGGAAAGATCTCCCTCACATTTTCCTAAAATTCTTCTATTTAACTCTGTCTATCATTATTTGTTATTGTCAGACATTATGCCAGGAAGTGTTCCATTAGATAGAAAATACGCAAGTAGATCGGTTACTAATAAAAACATTAATCAGCTTGGTTTAGCAGTTGGTCAAATTCATAGATCTGTATCTGATGTTGTGTCACCTATCAGGATTCCTGATGATACTGAGTATCAAAGAAAAATGTTGAGTTACATTTTTGAATTGTCCCAAAACCCCATTTTAATAAAAGCAGCTCAAGACCATAAGAGAAGGGATAAAAAATTACTTATAGGTGATTCATCACCTAAAAATGTATTTATAGAAGGAAATAGAGTAGGTTTTTGTGATTTAGAGGGTGCACACCAAGGTGCGTTAGTTTATGATCAAGCATTTTTGCTGGCACATGTCTTAATTCATCAAGCATCAAAAAAAACATCAATAAGTGCAATGCACGCTTTCATTGATGGCTATTCAAAAAACAATGGAATTGACTTACAAGATGATCTCTTGTTGAAAACTGTACAAGCAGTTTTACTATTTAGGTTGGTTAATCCGGTAGTATCTTACAACCTTCTTTTTTCTTCTTTGCAGAGAAAGAACATGGCTGAAAATATTGAAAATAATTTAGGGAAGAAAACTAGTAGTATAGAAAAAATAGCGGAACAAATGTTCAAGTGATATGAAAATAATGGAAGTTTCCATTGCGGTGATTAAGGATGCTCAAAATAGTCTTTATTTTCAGTTGAGAGCTAAAGATCCATATAAAGGCTTTTTGGGGTTAGTTGGTGGCAAAGTTGAAAAAGGTGAAACAAACGAATCTTGTTTGAGACGTGAAGTGTACGAAGAGTCAAAACTTACATTAAAAAAAGTTGAATATCTTGGGACAGTTGAAGAACAATTGAGTAAAGGTAGTGAAAGTATCACTGTTAACCTACATATTTTTGTGGCAACTACTAATGAACAAGCAGTAGGAAATCAAGAAGAAGGAAAAATGGTTTGTGTGTCACGAGAAGAATTTATTCAAGACAAAGAACGATTCATACCAACTGATTGGTTAATAACAGAAAAAGTATTAAATAATGAGAATTGCACTTTTGCAATTAAAGTAGAAGAAAGAAAGGGAGAATATGAAATCACAAGTATTGAGTAACTCTAAACACAAATCACTTTTGATTGGTAGCTTTAGAAAACATTATCCTCATATGGTTGATGTTATTAAAAAATTTGAGGGTGCGGGAATTGAGGTGCTATCACCAAAGGTTGCAGAAATCTTAAACCCGGATGATGAATTTGTTGTTTTTGATTATGATCCAGAGCATTTGAGTGAAAAGGAGCTTGAGGATTTAGTTCTAGAAAAAATGCATAAATCACGGTTTGTATATCTAGTAAATCCTGGAGGTTACATTGGACTAAGTGCTTCATTTGAGGTTGGATATTGCGCTGCTCATGGAATTGATGTGTATGCGATGGAACCTTCAACAGAACTTTGTGCAAAGTACATTAAAGATGTTAAATCTCCAGAAGAAATTTTAGAACATTTAACAATTAATGAAACAAGTAATGAAATTACAAATTAATGAAGTTGCTAGTGAATTACTGAATTCTGCCAAAAGATTGGGTTTAAGCAATAAAGAAGCTAAAACTGTAACAGCACAATGTTTAGAAGCTGAGCTATTGGGAAAGACTACTCATGGAATAGCAAAATATTGTTTTGAATCGCAATTTTTCTTCGATCGTCTTGGTGAAGAAAAAGTTGTAGTAGATACTGGTCCAATTGTCAAAATTGATGGTCAAAAGCAAATTGGTGCAATAGCGGCACAGAAATCCGTAGAGATTGCGGTTGATAGGGCGAAAGAATATGGTATTGGTATTGTAGCTGTTAGCAATATTCAGAGGTATGGGATGTTGCGAACTTGGTCGGAATTATTTGTCTCAAAAAAAATGTTTGGGGTTGTTATGAATAGCTGTCCCCCTGCTATGAGTGTGTATGGCATTAACAGAAAATTATTTGGGACAAATCCTATTGCTTTTTCGATTCCTACCAAAGAAGGAAATCTATCAGTTGATATGTCAACTTCAAAAGTTGCGATGAGTTTAATTTGGGATGCAATCCTAAAAAAGAAAAGTCTTCCAGAAAAATCTTTTTTTGATGATAATGGTCAATATACAACCAACCCAAACAAAGCAAAAGCAGTGGAAAATTTTGGAGATTTTAAAGGTGCAAATATTTCTTTGTTAATTGAAATGCTGACGGGCTCTCTTTTTGGTTTTAAGATGGGAGAAGCGACAAAAGATATGTATGATGTTGGATATTTGTTTATTGCAATAGATCCAATAAAGTTTTCCAGGTACGATGATTATTTGGCTAATAATAATGAATTAATTAATTCACTCAAGAAATATGGTGCAATTTTACCAGGAGAAATGAGTGAAAAAAGGAAACAAAAAAATATTGACTCTGGTTTTATTTATTTAGATGAAGCTGTTTGGAATGAATTAAAAAATATAGGAAAAAAAATATGAAAGATAAAAAACAAATTAACATTCTTGTTACTGGTGGAAGCGGTCATTGGGCTGAATTAAATCACTATCCGGCAATTTTAAAACTAAAAGAAGACGGATATCCCGTTAAAGTTATAGCAATTTGTGACATTCAAGATCCAAAAAAACAGCAAGAATATTCTAAACTTCAGAATATAGTCAAAAACGACAACCCATTTTGGATCAATCCATCTAATAAATCAGAAAAAGAACTGAATCAAGAATTAACAAAGTTCCATAAAAAAAATCATGTAGATATCATTATTATCAGTACCAATCCCGGATTTCACTATTTTTATTGCATGTGGGCAGCAAAAAATAAGATAAATATTCTTTGTGATAAACCTCTAGCAATAGATAAAAATGCAGCATTTGATATTAATGTTGCTACTAGTCTCGAGGATAAATTACTCAAGTTAAAGAATCAAATTGATAAAAATATCAAAGAAGACAGCAGATACACTTTTTGTTTGCCACTCAGAAGAAGGGCTTTAACACCATTTGTTTTAATTGCAGATCATTTGAAAGATGTATATTTAAAAACAGGTGAAGGGATTAGATATTTAAGTCTAATCATTAATGGAGGTGTTCATAAGTATCCTATTGAGTTTCTTAACGGTGGGGCCCACGGATATTTGGACGGATTTGGTTCGCTTTCCCATTCTAGTTATCACTATATTGATGTTATAGCATGGTATTTACAATGTGCCCCAGGAAAAATTAAAAAACTGGAAGTAGAATTACCCTATATGTTTAGGGTAAATGATTATGTTAAAGCTAAGGGGTATCATAAATTGATGAATATCATTGAAGAGAATGAATCAAATGGTGACTACGAAAATGTTGAAATACCAAAAGAAGTCTTAAATTGTGAGTTAGATTTTACATTTCATTTAAAACTTTACGATGAAAATGATAATCTTCTTGGACTGGTATCATATGTCAATAATCACACAACATATACTCCAAGATTAACGAAATATGCTCCTGATATTATTGAACACACCAATACTGAACAGGGTGGAAGAATGTCACAAATTTATTTAGATGTTCATCAGGGTGCACTTCAAAACTGGCAACTCATCAAAAATGATATTGTTTTTTTTGGAAATAATATTCAGGTCAAAGGAAGAATGCATCCTAAATTAGGTGAGACTGAAATAGTGAAAGATTATGGTGACGCATACGATGTCTCTACAATTACCCCAAAAGATTTACTAATGGAGTTTGTTAAGAAATGTGGTGGTTATGAGGTCTCAAAAAATATTGATTACCTTTCAAATTTGGACGATCAAATTTTAACGAATAAAATATTTTATAAATTTTATACAAAAATTGCTGAGAATTTTATAAATCAGGGTTCTGACAAAAAAATAGTAACAGATCCATATATTTATTTGTGATAATTCAATATATGAAAAAAAATAAAGAACAAAAAAAAATTGCAGTGGTAACGGGGGCATGTGGTGGGATAGGTAGAGCTATAACAGATGTATTGTTGCAAAACAACTACTTTGTAGTTGCTCTTTCAAGATCTTCCCAAGACACAGAAAAAGTCAAAAAGCTATTAGACCTGGGAAAAAATATTAAATATTACCAAACAGATCTGTCAGACAGCGAAAACATCTTGCGAGTTTTTAAAGAGATCTCCAAAGATTTTGATCATGTTGATGCCTTAATCAATAATGCAGGTGTTTCCTCTGGAAAAGACTTGGAGCAAATGACGTTATCAGATTTAAAAAATGAGATTGATGTTAATCTTATTGGTTTGCATCTTTGTGTCAAAGGCTGCATGCCTTTATTTGTAAAAAACCAGGATGAGAAGACAATCGTAAACATAGCCTCAGAAAGGGGACAATCTGGCTCACCAGATTCGAGTATTGGGTATGCCGCAACGAAAGCAGCAGTTATTAGTTTGACAAAATCATACGCACTTCAGTTAGCTAAATATAATATTCGAGTAAATTGTGTTT
Source organism: uncultured Pseudomonadales bacterium (assembly GCA_964509285.1). Classification (GTDB taxonomy): domain Bacteria; phylum Patescibacteriota; class Microgenomatia; order UBA1400; family PJMF01; genus VFLK01. The sequence goes on along the minus strand of CAZDWQ010000019.1, from coordinate 9,143 downwards.
CACCTGCTGCCATTTATCCAACAGGTATGTCAGAAAATTGGACTGATGAACTCAAAACCATCATTAAGAAAGCAGTGCCACTAAAAAAAATGGGAACTCCATATGATGTTGCTTATGCAATAGAGTTCTTAACCAGTAAAAAGGCTAGTTTTATTACTGGTGAGACACTAAATATTAATGGTGGGTTGAAAATGTTTTAATTCTACTTAATTAGGCAACTTGCATTTATTGTACTATAATAACTCTTGTTTGAAGAAAAATATAAATTACGAGTAAACAGATATGAGATTTAAAAATTTAATGGCTCCACTTGCAAATAAATATTATGTAGTTAGACATGCGCAGACAGACGCCAATAAGAACCTGGTATATGCAGGTAGATTAAATTCGCAACTTACTGAAGATGGCATTCAAGAAACAAAAAAAATTCTTTTGTCATTTGAACCAGATTTTATTTTTTCTTCACCACTAGATAGAGCTTATGATACGGCTAAAATTATCTTAGGAAATGAAAGACAAATCGAGCTTGATGAACGGTTGATTGAAAAAGATGGTGGGCTTATTCAAAATTTAACTTATACAGAAATAGCAGAAAAGTATCCTGATGTTTGGAATATATGGGAAACTCATAGTCTAGATGAGATACAGCGAGTAAGATTTCCTGAGGGTGAATCAGATTCAGATGTTGTAAAGAGAGTTGAAAATTTTTTGGAAGAAAAAGAGAAATTATATAAAAATAAAAATATTTTACTAGTTTCTCACGCGGGCGTTTTACTTGCTATGAGGTATCTCTTTGGTTATCCAAAGGAAGAAATCTATTTGAAACCAACAAAGAATAGTTTTATTGAGTCTTTCTTATCTTCCAACTAGTATGAAAACTTTATTCGAGCATGAAGCAAAAATACTAAATGTCGATGCTGAGATGGTCATAGCCAGACTAGATCATCTTGGTGCTGAAAAAATACTAGAAGACAAAACATATATGGAAGGTTACGATTTTGATCCAGAATTTTCATCTGGCTATAGAGATGTGCCAGCTAAATTCCAAGAGATTGTAGGCAGAATAAACAAATTGAGAGATTCAGGGAATATGTTTTCCCATGGGGCATATCTTAGATTGCGAAGAGAAGGAAGTAAATATGAACTTATTTTTAAACAAAAAATTGCTGTAGACTCTATGGTCAAGTCTGAGGTTGAAATTAGTATTCTTATCCAAAAAGATGAATGGGATGCTGTAGTTAGAATGTTACTTGATTTAGGCTTGAAAAAAATAGCCACTCAAGAAAAAAAAAGAACCAGTTTTAGATACCTATCATTTAGATATGACATAGATACCTGGCCTGGAGTCCCAACATATTTAGAAGTTGAAGCTCCATCCCCACAGGATGTTTTAGAAGCGATTGCCATTCTTGGATTTGCTCATTTAGATATTGTCTCAATGACAGCAGCTGAAGTTTTTGAAAAATATGGAGTTAGCAATCCGCTCTATTTAATTTTTAATGAGAATTAACTATGAATATGGATGTTAAAGAAAAGCTTAGTTATGTAGATATTTTGTCTGAAGGCAGATGGGATGATAATATTTCGTGGCAATTTATTGTTTCAGAAAGATTACCTGATGAAAATATTTGTTCAGCAGTATGTTGCGTTGTTGTTTGTGAAAACAAACTAATTCTTGTAAGAAACAAAAGGGGTTGGGAGTTGCCTGCTGGTCATGTAGAAGATGGTGAGGATATTCAATCTGCTGTTACGCGTGAAGTGATAGAGGAAACAGGGCTTGTCTTAGAAAAACCACCAAGGATGTTTGGCTATAAAAAGTTAACTGCAAAAAGTCCTGTGTTGAAAGATCAAGTAAAAGGATCGTATTATCCATACCCACATTCATATGTTGGATTTTTTTTTGCGGAGGTCAAAAATAAAGAATCTCTTAAAACGTGGGAAGATATTTATGAGTTGAGATTTGCTACACTCACTGAGGCAAAAGAATTACTTCACTATGGAGGTCAATATGAAGGGATTATTGACTTTCTCATCTCAAAAAAATTGATTACTGTTGATTCTTAACTAATTACGAACTCAGCCCGTTTGTTTTGGAATACTTGCCAGGCCTTAATAACTTGCTGTAAACCAATTGAGCTATTTAAGTGAATGTAGTTCCATGGAAGCATCTTATCAGTCGATTTTTCAGAAAAGTATGCATCTTCACTCAGTCCTAAAGTCGACATAGTTTCTCTCCAGTCTTCAAAGGTGTCAACTTGATATTCTCCTGTTAACAACTCTCTTTCTTTTAGTTTTCTATATAGCTCAATAAGTAATTGACCAACTTCAACGCCACCCCTAGACATAATATTTTGACTGAGTAGGTCAACACTCTCTGCCATACTGCTAACAGCAACATATGGTCCAACAACATTTTTGAGTACAGCGATTTTTTGAAGGTATATGTCAATTTTTCCTGATTCAGCATATTGCAATGGCGTCCAAGCTTTGGGGAAAAAATTTGGAGCGGACATACGAAGTCTACCTTGAAGCCCTTCTTTTTGTGCTAGCTCATAGAAGCGCATGATGAGATCAACTGTTTTTTGAGACGAATCTTGAGCTTCTTTAGCCAAATTGAGAATAAAGTAAAGGTCGATATTTGGTATTCCAGCATGAATACTTGTTCTAATAACCTCTTCAAGTACTTCGTTTGTCATACCTGGTTTACCAAGATGTTTTCTTAATGTAAAGTCACCCGTTTCTGGAGCAAAAGCTATTTTTTCTTGCCCAGATTTTCCAACAAGTTCAATATATTCTCGATCAATTTTTTCCGCTTTTGCTGATCCGACTCTTGGTGAAAGTCCCCTATCAATCAAAGCCCTTATTATTGTTTTTGTGCCCTCAAGTGTTGAATTGGCAGGAAAAAATAACTTAACTACATCCGCGCCAAAACTCGTTCCCCATTCTGCTAGTTTGATAATTGCTTCAGGATCTTTAAAATCTATATTGCGATTCTTGAATCCTGATGCGCAAAATACGCACTTAGAACCACAGGCGTCTACTATCTCTAACGAAAAGAATTTTTTTCCATCGTAGTAGCCAATGTCGTTATAGTCTGTTTCTGAGGAAAGATACCATGAGTGAGGAAGAGATTTACTTCTACTTGGTCTGATAATTTCAGGAGCATTAGTCGCACTCCAAGAATTCAGATAACCATTTTCTGTAGTAACTTGATATCTTGAAGTAACAATAATTCCTTCAATTTGTGTTATTTCATCATAAAATGACTCTCTAGAGTTTCTATGTGCCTTGTATTTTTCTGAAAGTTCAGCAACTATAAGGTCGCTGTCACCTATGCCAATGACATCAGCAATTTCAAATAATGGAAGCGGGTTTCTTGACACCGACCATCCTCCAATTACTATCAATGGATCACCTTTTTTTCTGTCCTTCTTATTAAGAGGACACCCCATTAAATCAAGCATTCTCAGTGCTCTAATATATGACCCTTCATAGCTCATAGAGATGAAGATAATTTCTGGCTTGAGTTGCTGTTTTTCTTTGAGAAGAGAGTAATCACGGTTTAAGTATGCTCTGTCTGCATAAATGCCATTTACTTGATTTAGTTGATATTCCAACATTTGGTGCCCGAGATTTGGAAATGCCACATGGTGGAAATCTGGAACAACTACACTAACAGGGATATCATCACTTTTGAGCTCTTTAGAATAAAGTCTTGTCTCCGTTTCAAAAGGATTTGATGCAGATACGGCTAGTGCTCGGTCGTTTTCGATACTTTGAATCATATTAAAATTGTAGGTTAGTTAATAATTGGCGGGGAAAAATTTAAGATTAAAAATCTTTGTAATACATTTTTACATAGTCCATTTCTTTAAAGCCAAGCTTTTCATAGAATGGAATAACTTGAGTATTACCTACATGAATCATAATTGCTATTTTTTTAATTCCTTTTTTTTGTAATTTCTTTTCAAGTTTAACAATAAGTGACTTACCTAGACCTCTTCCCTGTTGATCTGGGCTAATGGCTAGACGATTAATTGTTGCTGTTCTGCCATCAAATCCACCCAGTATTGTTCCTAGAATTTCTTTGTTCTCACTAGTTATACAAAGGCATAAGTCTGGATTAAGATCAATCATGTCATCAAATCGTTTTTGTTCCTCAGTCTCTGGGTATAAATGTAGCCCAGCTTCCTGCCAAAATTGATAGATTTTTTTGAAATCAGACTTTTGAATTAATTTTGTAGTCATAGTGTGTTTATTCTCTAGTGTCTTGAGGTGATTATAGTTTAAATTTCATAAAAAAGCAAAACAAATATTACAGTTTTTGTAAGTAATCAGTATTACTATTCTTTGAGTAGTTAAATTAGGGGCCTTGCCCCTCATTTTACAAGGGCTTCGTAAATTGCTCGCGCACTCGCAACCCTTGTAAAACTCACCCCGCTTTTTTATTTCCATGTAATGGAAGTAGGCACACCTACTTCCATACAAAAAATTATAAATTCAGGAAGTCAGGGGAAAGGAAAAAGTGAAGTTTTCACAACGAGCAGAAGAAAGCATGCGCAAAGTTCTGCGACAATTCAAGAGTGGTGATCTCTCACCAATTACAAAGGTAGCACGCATTCACTTGGAAGATAATGCTCCAGCAAAGAGGTGGAGTCTTTCAAACAAAGTTTTTGCATTTGCTCAATCTGGAGAACTAGATTGTAGAGGTTTCAAACAATGGGAGCAGGCAGGTAGAACAGTCAAAAAAGGTGAAAAAGCAGTATATATTTTGCGCCCAGTTATGGTGAGAATGCGCAAAAAGGACAGCGAAGAACTAGAAGAAAAGTACACTTGTATAGGGTTTTCAACGGTTCCAGTGTTTGCAGCATCAAGCACAGATGGCACAAGTGGTCTATCTGTGTATGATCCAATAAAATATCCACCGCTCTATGAAATAGCTCAAAAATTGGGGGTACAAATCGAGTACGCACCGATTGCAGATAATAAGCTAGGTGATTGCTTGGCTGATGGAAGCAAAATAAGACTTGGTACTCATGACGCAAGGATCTTTTTTCATGAGCTAGCACACGCGATCCATGCGAGAATAGATGGAGAGCTCAAAGGCGGGCAACATGCAGGCCAAGAAACAATTGCAGAGTTTACGAGCGTTGTGCTTATGGACTTATACGGTTTTGCAGACACAACGGGCAACGCTTGGAATTATATTAGTCAGTATTCAGAAGATCCCTTGCTTGCTATTACAAAAGCAATGGGAACAGTCGAAAAAGTATTAAAAGTATTACTAGAGGAGGAAATAACATGTTAGATCCAAGAATCACAATAGAGTTTGAAAATGAGATTTTAGAGTTGATAGATAATCAAGACGATTACACTAGAAGTGATTTACAAGGTATTGTATTGGTCTTGGTTAATAAGATTATGCAAAAGGGTCACGAGGTTTTATCAGAAAAATAGTTATTCTGTGACAAGCTGCCAGGTAGAGGGTGTGATGCCCTCTGCTTGAATGGCTGATTTCAGACTTAAGAAAAATTGTAAGTCTGAAGTCTCCTCCTCCAGCACTTGTGCTATTTGTTTATGCAAGAAGTCTTTTATATTTTGATTTGGGCAAATGAATAGAAGTGAGGGGTTGTTGTGCAGTGTTCTGTTTTGCCAGGTTACTTCATCAAAGTATTCAATGTATTGTGAGATTTTTTTTCGAAGCATAAAGCGTGGGGTGCCTTCGTCGATGATTTCTAAAAAATAACGCTTTGTTAAGTCTTTGTCTTTCAAGGAAATATACGCATCGGGGCGGTTGTATGGAAGGTAGTTGTGATCTGAGAGATCGGTTTTGGTGTAGAAGCTGAGTTCTTGGTTGTTTTTATGAGAATTAATTTTGAGCAATAAATAGATGTCTGCTAGAAAGAGACTGTGATTGATGAGTTTCTGAGAAGCATTTTTGTCTCTGTAGGCTCTTTTTAAAATCTTCTCGTTGGTGTTTTCTTGTTCAAGAAGTATTTTTCTTGATTTAGTAGCTAAGTAGTATATCGCTGGTTTGGTATTCTCTTTGAGTTTAGTTGAGTAGATTCTACCGAGGATATTTTTTTCTGTGAGGTCTTTAAGCCAAGAGTTTATTCTTTTGGGGTCTTTATGATTAAGGAGTGTTTGAATGTGATGTCGATTAAGGAAACGGAAGCGATATATGAGTATGAGAATTTCTAATTGTTTAGGAGTTATGGTATCCATAGTGTTGTTTACTATGGGCAGGATATTTTCTGTGTTGTGAGGTATTGTATCATTCCCTCCCCTTATTATATAAGGGAATAGAGGTAAAGAATATTTTTGTCTATATCTGGGAAAGTGTTTGTTTTTTGTCCTAACTGGCTGGGGCAAATAATACTTGCTGTATAATCAATGTATGTTAACAATTCATTTAATTAGACACGGTCAGAAAGAATCCAATCCAGGAGATCCTGGCTTAACTGAATTAGGTATATCTCAGGCTCAACAAGCTGGCAAATATTTAAGTAAATTTCCAATTTCTAAAATTATTGCGAGTCCATACAAACGAACACAGCAAACAGCACAACATATTGGAGAACAACTAGGCTTAGATTTTGAGACTCATGATGCTCTCAAAGAAAGAATGAACTGGGATCATGAATCAATTCCTAAAGAGGAGTTCTTATCTGAGTGGACTAAAGCTACACAAGATAGAAACTATGTTCCAAAATGGGGAAGTTCTTCTCAAACAACAGGAGAAGGTATCAATGAACTAGTGAAAAGTTTTGAAAAAGAAGAACCGCAACACATAGTGCTAGTTTCTCACGGTGGTGCAATTGTAGATTTTTTAAGAACTGTTTTTGATGACGAAGCAATTAAAGAGTTAGAAAAACAATATCCTGAAGGAAAAGATTATCAAATGCTTAACTGTTCCATAAATACAGTTGCATTTGACGAAGAACCAGTTATTGAATTACTTAATTTTATTGATCATTTAGACGAAAGTAGTGAACACTAGAACTATGAAAAGTCCATTGTTAATAGCACACAGAGGTGACACAAAAAACTATCCTGAGAATACCATTCAGGCATTTCAAAGTGCTTTAGAAAAAGGTGCTGATGGATTTGAATTCGATGTTCAACTAGATTCTAATGGAGTTCCTATTGTCGTTCATGATTTTATGTATGATCAATCAGCTAAATATCCACTACTATCAGAAGTTTTAGAAAAGTTTTTTAACAGTGATTGTCGAATCGAATTAGAGATCAAAGCTTTAGAAGAAAATGCAGTTAAAACAATTGCCAAAATAGTTGATCAATATAGATCACTTGATTTAGAAGTGACAACAAGTATTCAATTACAGTTGCATGACATTGCAAAGTATTTTCCAAATGATAAACGAGGATTTATTTTCAAACGCTGGATGCTGGAAGAGTGGATGCCTGACGATTTTAGAATTGAGTATATTTTGAAACATATGAAACTAGCGCAAGTAACAGTTTTGCATTTAGATTTCGACTTATACACCCAAGAATTAGTTGAAGCACTTCATAAAGAAGATTTATTAGCACACACACATTTGAAAGAGAGTTCACAACAAATTTTAAGTGCAGTTAAAGAGCTTGGTATCGACCAATGTACTTTTGATGATATTGAAATTATTAATTTCAAGGCAAAACAGAATAATTAACACTTTTTTTTGGTTTAACTTTAGCTATAAATTTTGTTTGAGGTTTGTATGATATTTCATTTTTAGTAGGCTCAATATATTTTTTTGCAAAGTATTTTCTAGAACTCTCAATCACCTCACTTACTCTTGTTTTGTTTTCCTGAATATCAACAGGCATAGTAATTCCAGAGAATGGCTCTTCAGGATTCAAAGCACCTAGTCTCATAAAGAACCTGTAAGATGGCAAGCCAGCAATGTCACCTTGCTCAACATATGGTTTGAATTGAGGCAAGATAAGTGTTTCATCTTCAGGGTTAGCAGTTCTAAAACAAATAACTGTACCAGTATTAGCTAGAGTTACATTAACCAGAGATTTATCTTCCAACTGCGAAGTTGTCTGGTGAGCTAGGATTGCTCCTAGCCTGTATTTTCTTGCCTCAGACAATATCTGTGCAAATGCGGGTGTAGCGAAGTTTTGAAATTCATCAACATACAGGTAAAAATCTTTTCTATCTTCTTGTTTCATTCGAGCTCTTTTGAGTGCGGCTAGCTGCAGTTTTGCCATTACAACAACTCCAAATACTTTTGAAGTATCTTCACCTAGTTTGCCTTTGGATAAATTACAAAGCAAGATCTTGCCTTCATTCATAATTTCTTCAAAGTTAATGGTTGATTTTTCTTGTTCCAAAATTCTTTTGGCCGTTGGAGAGAAAAGGAAACGACCAATCTTATTAGTAATTGGCGAGATCATTTTTACTTTTTGGTAATCACCAGCTTTGGCAAACTCATACTTCCAAAAGTCTTTAAGATTTTCATCAGTTATCTTTTTAACAACGGTTTTTCTAAATGGTGTGTTGATCAGCAATTTATAGACAGTAAAAAGTGTAGCGCCTTCTACTAAAAACGCTGTATGAATGGTGTTTCGCAAAATATACTCCATTCTTGGGCCGGAATATTTTTCCGTGTAAATTTTGTGAAACAGTGAAATAATACTTTCCGTGATATATTCTCGCTCACGTAGCGAATCTTCTTCACTCAGACCCTTTGATAGCTCGAGCAAGTTAATTCCCATAGGGTACGCAATATCATCGGGGTTAAAGTACACTACATCTTTGATTCTCTCTTCTGGAATAACATTAAGGATTTCTTCTATCAAATCACCGTGCGGATCAACAACTGCTAGTCCTTTGCCATTTTGAATATCAGAATTAATCATACTCAGAAGCATCGTTGATTTTCCAGTTCCAGTTGCTCCCAGAATATACATATGCCTTCTGCGCTCATCCTCGGTTAATCCAATTAGGGTTTTTGAGTTGCCATAGGTATTTTGTGCAAATACTACATCTAGTTTGTTTCCTTTTTTAAGTGACAGTGGTGCGGGCAGTTCTTTACTAAATTGTTTCTGCATGTCTTCAGTTTTAGTAGTTTTGGTAAATGGGAAGTGATAGAGATCTCCAAGTTCAGATGAAGATAAAATAGTGCTGTTAAATG
>CAZDWQ010000018.1:0-18076 GCA_964509285.1 uncultured Pseudomonadales bacterium | reverse complement strand
AAACCACATTCTTTTCTTTAATAACACTTTTCTTTATAGGAATTTCCTTACTTTCTCAGGTGAATAACAAAAAAGAAGAAGAAATTTGCGCCAACTCTATTTCTTGCATAAAAAACCTCGAAGCAGAAATATCTACTGACGATACTGGAGTATTCTTGGGCAACCAAGTAAGCGTGCCACCAATCAACTTAGCTCTAGATACCAAAACTCCCGCAGTCTTAGGAGAAGATACTACCCCAAATCAAAAGCATATTTATGTAGACTTATCTCAACAAAAGTTATATGCATATGATGGAACTACTGTATTTATGGAGACATTAGTTTCAACTGGAAAATGGGGCAGAACCCCTACTGGAGAATTTAAAATTTGGGTTAAAATTCGCTCAACAAAAATGTCTGGTGGAAGTGGTAATGACTACTATTACCTACCAAATGTCCCGTATGTCATGTTCTTCCATAATGATCAAATCTCTAAGTCACGTGGCTTTAGCTTACACGGCACCTATTGGCACAACAATTTTGGTTATCCAATGAGTCACGGTTGCGTCAACATGCGCACAATTGATGCAGAAACTATATACAACTGGGCTAGCCCAACCACAGTAAAACCAACAACACATGCTACTACTACAGATCCTGGAACTCCAATCACTATTTGTAATCAGCTTCAAATTCAAGAAGGAGCAACACCTGTATGTCTCGAATAAATGAAAAATCAAACGCAAAACTTTTATTATTAGTGCTGATTATAATCTGCCTACTTATTTTTGCCTTTTTGTTTTATAACTTCTTAAAACCACAAACAGTGGCAACTCCACTAGTAACTTCTCAAGTCTCTGCAGTATCTACTTCAGATGTAATTCCTAATCCCGTAAAAACCACTACATCTCAGATTTCTCCTGATGGCCTTTTTGAATTAACGTTAATAACAAACACTGTGGAACCAGAGCAAATTGAGTATAAGTTACTTGTAAAAGAAATAAAAACAGGTAACGAAAAACTCATTTTTACTCAAACAGTGGGCAATAAAACAGCAATAAGTATCCCATTCAACACTTGGTCTGCCGACAACAAGCACTTTTTCATTACACAATATTATATGGGTACTCAAAAAAATTTAGTATTCAAGACCTCTGGAGAAAAGTTTGCAGAAGACCCTTTTCTAGACGTAAACAACCTGTACATTGAAAAAGAAATTGCGTATGACTTTAACGAAGCAACCGGATGGGCAAGTCAAAATCTTCTAGTTATAAAAACTCAAAAAACTGATGGCACTGGAGCTGGACCATCATACTGGTTTGATATAGTTGGTAAAACTTTTATACAACTTTCAACACAATTTTAAACTGTCAATTTCCTGAGGTAGAGATAAAATAAACTTGCCGTGACAAAAAAGTAGGTTATACTATTCACTGTTATGCAAAAAATAATGAACAATCAAGTTGAACTAACAAAAGATGGCCTAGAAGAAATCAACACTGAGTTGCGTGAACTCGTTGATATGAAACTCCCTGCTGTTATCAAAAGAGTCGCAAAAGCAAGAGAACATGGTGATTTATCTGAGAATGCAGAATACCATTCAGCACGAGACGATCAACAGCTTTTGCAGGCTAGAATTGACGAACTCCAAAACATTGTTGAGAATGCTGTTATTGTAAAAAACACTAAAAATAATAGTAAAGTTGGAATGGGATCTCAAGTAACCATCAAAAAAGTTGGCACTAAAAAAGATAAAACTATTAGTATCGTTGGCGAGTTCGAAGCGAATCCAACGCTCAACAAAATTTCCGTTGGTTCCCCACTCGGTGAAGCACTCCTTGGTAAGAAGAAGGGCGATACAGTTGTAGTAAAAGCTCCAGCGGGGGAGATGAAATACGAAATAGTAGAAATAAAATAACTACAAACGAAAAAAAGAATTTTAAAAGCCCCGCAGAATGCGGGGCTTTTTAATGTATAATCAAGTCACAGAAAATTGAAAAAAAACAACTAAATAAGGATAAAAATATGTCAAGAATAGAAGAAACAATCCAAGCAAAAAAAGAAAAACGTGCACAACTCGAAGCACAAGGAATTAACGTCCATCCATACTTTTTTGATAAACAACATACTATACAACAAGCTCGAAATTTAATGGATGAACCAGTCCAAACTGCAGGAAGAATTATGTCACTTCGTGCACATGGTAAAGTCATCTTTCTTGATTTACAAGATTCCACAGGCAATATTCAGGTTATGGTGCGCCAAACAGATGTTCCAGAAGCTGCATTTGAGTGGCTCAAAACATTAATCGATAGAGGTGATTACCTTGGTGTAACTGGAACAATTACTACCACCAAAACTGGAGAAACCACGATTTTGGTTACTCATTTTGAACTACTTTCAAAAGCATTACGAGTAATCCCAACCACTTTCAATACTGCCGACAACAAAGAAATCCGTTTCAGAAAACGCTACATTGATATGCTTATCAACCCAGAAACAAAACGAGTTCTTGATGCTCGCTGGTTGATTCAGAAAGAGATTAGAAGATTTTTGCAAGACAAGTATAGTTTTGTAGAAGTTGAAACTCCAATCCTACAACCACTCTACGGCGGTACAAATGCAACTCCATTTACCACACACATGAATGCCCTTGATTGTGATTTCTACTTAAGAATCGCTCCAGAACTATACTTAAAACGCCTCATTGTTGGCGGATATGACAGGGTTTTTGAAATTGCCAGAAACTTTAGGAATGAAGGCATTGACCAAACTCATCAACCTGAATTTACCATGATTGAATGGTACGAAACCTACGCCGACTACCATAGAATGATGAATGTCGCCGAAGAATTGGTCAAACATTTAGTTTTTGAATTATATGGAAACTATGAAATTACAGTCGGTGAAGCCACAATTAATATTGGTGGTGCATGGCCAAGAGTTCGTATGGATGAAGCCCTCAAACAACATGCAAACATTGATTTCGAACCACTTTCTGACGAAGCTGTTCAAGCATTACTCAAACAACACAACATCAAACTAAAAAGTGAGTATACCAGAGGAAAAGCACTCTTTGAGTTATTCGATGCACTCGTTACCCCACACTTAGTTGCACCAATTTGGATTGTTGATTACCCACGTGATATTTCTCCGTTATCAAAACAACACAGAACAAATCCTGCGTTTGCAGAACGCTTCGAAGCCTACATCGGTGGAAAAGAATTAGCAGATGGCTGGAGTGAGATTGTTGATAGTATTGACCAAAGAAAAATCTGGGAAAATGAACAAGCAAATATGCGCCATGGTGATACCGAAGCTCACCCAGTTGATGAAGACTTTTTGGAAGCTATGGAACATGGAATGCCTCCACTTGGAGGGATTGGTATGGGAATTGACCGTTTAGTCATGTTCCTTACTAATACTTGGAGCATTAAAGAAGTAATTGCATTTCCAACACTCAGACCCTTAAATCCTTTAAACCCTGGAACTCAGAATAACTCTGCTCACTCAACAGAAACAAACAATACTCCACAATCAGATGATACAAATGTTGTCGTTCCACCACGAGAACAAGCAGAAAAACTATTGGAAGAATACATTCAAGACGAAGCATTAAAAAACCATTGCAGAATGGTTGCAAAAGCAATGGGTGCATATGCAAAAGAACTTGGTCAAAACGAAGAACTCTGGTATCAAACAGGATTGCTCCATGACCTTGATTGGGAAAAATATCCTGATGAGCACCCAAATAAAGCTATAAACGAAATATTGACCGAGTATCCAGTCGAATTACTAAATGCTATTGCTGCTCATGCTCCAGAAAGAACTGGAAGACACCCACAAACACTTATAGAAAAATATTTATTTGCTTGTGACGAAATTTCTGGATTTATGAATGCGGTCTCAATACTGCGACCTGAAAAATTTGTGGGCATGTCACCAAAATCAGTCAAGAAAAAACTGAAAACCGCACAATTTGCTGCTAATGTGAGTAGAAAAGATATTGCTGAAGGCTTGAGTCTCATTGGCAAATCCGAAGATGAACACTTTGCATTTTTGATTGCAGTCTTTAATAACTAACAGATGTTCGGGCCTCGTAGCTCAAATAGTAGAGCAGGCGATTATTCGCAAGATATAGGTGCAATTCCTGTCGGGTCCACAAAATACATGACTAAACCAAAACAACAAACAATCGTAGACGAGCTCACTCAAGAAGTTTTACAGTTTCGTGATGAACGGAATTGGGAACAATACCAAAACCCTAAAGACTTAGCACTTGGGCTTCTTATTGAAGCAGGGGAGCTAGCTGAGTATTTTCACTACCTCCAAGGTGATGAATTAAAAAAATATACAAAAACTTTCAAAAAAGAAATTAGTGAAGAACTCTCCGACGTTTTGTATTGGGTACTACTCATGGCACATGACCTTGATATTGATGTAGTTACAGAATTTCGTCAAAAAATGAAAAAGAACGCTCAAAAATATCCTCCAAAAGATGGCGTTGGCAAAGCTTTTACTCGACTTGAAAGAAAAAAGAACGCTACTTAACTATTTCTTTTTTAGTGACTCAAGAAACCATCTCCAACCAATCTGGGTCGCTGCTGCACCACCACAACCTGCATCTGTCGTTGGAATATCTGCCACAGATACATCTGGTAAATAAAGGTCGACTGTTGTTCCAGTTCTCTCTTTTACAATTCCCGCTACAGCATTTTGGAGCTATATTTGATTTATGGGACTCATCCCATCTACTCTTCTTTGCATATTAAAATTTATAATTGCTAATGAATACCGGATATTTTACTATAAGATTTTGAAAAAACAAGTTTATATTGTATAATTGCTAGAATAATAAAGAAAATACCAAATCAGGGATAAAGCATGCAAAGAGGTAATGAGGGCGACAAACCAAAATCAATTCGGGAATTACTTAATAACTCTACGGTGACAAGAGCACCAAAAATTACTAGTAATACTATTGCTGCGCTTAATACAGGTACTGTATGTGAAGATGCTGATACTGGTGACTTAGTGACCACCGCTGCAACTGGTAGGTTTTTAGGGATCAGTTGGAACCGCAAAAAAAAGTAGCTATAAAGTCATTCTTCTAAAAAAATTTAAAAATCTACCAAAGTATGTTATACTTCATGAATCAAAAGCATTTTAGATAGTTAGCAGCTATCGATAGGTAACAACCTAATGCTGCTTGGGGTAAACAACCAAGCCGGGTAAGCCCGTAACCGCTGGAAATAAGTCGCAACACGCGAAATCAGAGGTGGCACCGTTTATTGTTTGCAAAAACAAACACTAGACCCTCTCATATATATCAAGTATCGTATTGGTAGTATGGGAGTTTTTTTATGCCCATTTACCATACAAAAAAGGAGAACCACAAATGTTAGATATTCAATACATTCGTGATAATGCCCAAACAGTAAAAACAGCCTGTGAAAATAAACAGCTTGACTCGAGTGTCATTGACCAACTCTTAGCAGTTGATAAAAAACGCAGAGAACTACAAAAACAAGTTGACGATTTGCGAAAACAGAGCAACGACCATGTCCGTGTTATTAAAGAAGCCGTACACGCAGGTAATAAACCAACACCAGAACAAATTGAAACTGGCAGAAAAATAAAAGTTCAAATTCAAGAGCTTGAACCTGACCTCAAAGTTGCAGAGGAAGAATTTGAAAAACTCATGTATCAAATTCCCAATGTGCCCGCAGATGATGTTCCAGTTGGAGCAGATGAATCTGGCAACACAGTGGAAAGACAAGTAGGCACTCTGCCACAATTCAGTTTTGAGCCAAAACAACATCATGAACTCATGGAAAACCTCAACATGCTGGATACAGCCAGAGCAGTTAAAATTGGGGGATTCCGTTCATATTTCTTGAAAAATGACGCGTTGTTACTTGAACAAGCAATCCTCAACTATGCCCTCAGGCTACTTGTCGACGCTGAATTTACCCCAATGTCAGCTCCAATCTTAGTGAACCAAGAAGCCATGTGGGGAACAGGCTACTTCCCATGGGGTAAAGAAGACCACTACAAAACTCAAGATGATCAAATTCTGGCTGGAACTGCCGAAGTTGCATTAACAGCATATAAAATGGGAGAAACCTTGCAAGAAAAAGATTTACCAATCAAAATGTGCGGCCTCTCGCCCTGTTTTAGAAGAGAAGTAGGCACACATGGCAAAGACACACAAGGAATTATACGCGTACATCAATTTAACAAAGTTGAACAGGTCGTCTATACCGTTGCAGATGAAACAGAAACAAGAAATTGGCACGAAAAAATGGTCGGTTTCTCTGAAAAAATCTTACAAGACCTTGAACTTCCATACCAAGTACTACGAATGTGTACCGGTGATATGGGTGCAGGCCAACGTAAAAAATATGATATAGAGACTTGGTTTCCAGGTCAGAATAAGTACCGTGAAACCCATTCTGCAAGTTACTTTAATGACTTCCAGGCCAGAAGATTAAATATCAAATACCAGGCAAAAGATGGCACCACCAAATACGTGTACACACTCAATAATACGATGGCTGCTACGCCAAGACTGTTAGCCGCAGTTATTGAAAACTATCAACAAGAAGATGGCTCTGTTAAAGTGCCAAAAGTTCTGGTACCTTACATGGGTAAAGAAATCATTAAGTAAACTAGAACATCGGCAATAATTCTGTTACAATGCGAGTCCTATGTTTAAATTTTTCAAAAACTTATTTGCAGAAGATAAAAAAACTCTTGATAAATACCAAGTGATAGTCGAACAAATCAATGCACTTGAACCAACTATTCAAAAGTTATCTGACACAAAATTAGCTGCTCAAACTAAAAAGTTCAAAAAACAAATTACAGAAAATATAGAAGCTGGAAAATCAGAGGCAGAAGCTCTTGATGAAGTCTTACCAGAAGCCTTTGCAACAGTTCGCGAAACATCACGAAGAGTGCTTGGTATGCGTCATTTTGACGTGCAGTTACTTGCTGGTATTGCATTGCATAAAGGGAGCGTTACAGAGCAAAAAACAGGTGAAGGTAAAACTTTGACTGTCACTGCACCACTATACCTCAACGCACTGCTCGGCAAAGGAGTTCACCTCGTTACTGTGAATGACTACTTGGCAGAACTTGGTTGTGGCTGGATGGGTCAAATTTATAACTTTTTAGGTCTCACAACTGCTGTTATTGTTCATGATCATTCAAAAAAATATAACCCAGAGGTTGATAGTGCAGATAGGGGCGACGAAAGACTCGAACATTTTGAAGAAATTTCAAGAAAAGATGCCTATCTCTGCGATATTACCTATGGAACAAATAATGAGTTTGGCTTCGACTACCTTCGTGACAACATGGTACAAACACTCGAAAAAATGTCACAAAGAATTGATACTGCTCACCAGTTTGCAATCGTTGATGAAGCTGACTCTATTTTAATAGATGAAGCTCGTACTCCATTGATCATTTCAGCTCCAGATGCTGCACCAACCAGAATGTACGCTGAGTATACCAAGATGGTCACAACACTCACCCGTGAAGTTGACTACGTTGTTGATGAGAAAGCACGCTCAGTTAACTTGACTGACCTCGGAGTCAAACGCATCGAGCAAAAAATCGGGGTAAAAAACCTCTATGAAGAAAGTTTTGACACTATTCACCATATTGAATCAGCCCTCAAAGCCAAAGCTCTGTTTGAAAGAGACAAACACTATATCGTCAAAGAAGGTGAAGTGGTCATTGTTGATGAACACACCGGCAGATTAATGTTTGGTAGAAGATACTCAGAAAGTTTGCATCAAGCTATTGAAGCCAAAGAAGGAGTAAAAATTCAACAAGAGTCTAAAACCCTTGCAACAATTTCCATTCAAAATTACTTTAGAATGTACCAAAAACTTAGTGGTATGACTGGTACTGCAGTCACAGAATCAGAAGAGTTTGAAAAAATTTATAATTTGAGTGTCTACGCCATTCCTACAAATGTTCCTGCAATTCGTCAGGATAAAGCAGATGTTGTGTACAAGAATACCGCAGGTAAATACTCAGCAATCGTTCATGAAGTTGAAAGAATTCATGCAACTGGGCAACCAATCATGATTGGTACCAAATCTATTGAACACAACCAGATTATTTCCAACTTCCTCAAGCGTAAAAAAATTGAGCATCAAGTTTTGAACGCAAAAAATCATGAACAAGAAGCTTTCATCATCGCTGATGCAGGTAGAAAAGGGTCAATCACTGTTGCTACCAATATTGCTGGTCGTGGTGTTGATATTGTTTTGGGCGGCTCAAAACCAGAACTCAAAGATTTTAGAAAAGCAACAATTTCTAAAAACCCACCACTTAAAACAGATTTTGACCAAGCTCTGGAGTTAGGAATTAATCTACCTCCTTCAATTAATCCTAAAAACTACAAACTCAAAGAGTATGCAAAAGCACTTGCGGTTTGGAAACAAGAACATGAAGAAGTTGTTGCTGCCGGTGGTTTGTACATTATTGGTACCGAACGACATGAATCAAGACGTATAGATAATCAGCTCAGAGGTCGTTCTGGTCGTCAGGGTGACCCAGGTGTTTCTCAATTCTTTGTCTCACTTGAAGACGAAATCATGCGTATTTTTGGTGGTGAACAAATTGCCAAAGTTATGGAAATGCTCAAAATTGAAGAAAACCAACCTATTGAACACGCAATGGTAAGCAAATCAATTGAGTCTGCTCAAGTAAAGGTTGAAGGCTTTTTCTTTGATCAAAGAAAACGACTTGTTGAATTTGATGATGTCATCAACAAACAAAGAGATATCATTTATAAACGAAGAAAACGTCTGCTGACTCAAGCTGAACAAACTACAGAACAAGATATGGACCCAGAAACAGAAGGTGTTCAAACATTGCATGAACAAATCATGGGCTACATTGAAAATGAGATTACTCATTTAGTCAGCCTACACGCACCACAAGGGTTTACTGAAGAAGAATACCGTAACCTTATTAAAGAGTTTAGCAAAATTATTCCTTTCGACCAAAATTCTCAAGAACAGTTAGTAAAAAATATCAGTTCTGAGACAGAAAGTGAAGTAATCATAGAAAAACTCACAAAAATTGCACAAGAAACATATGCCGCAAAAGAAAAAGCCACTGGAAAAGCAGAAATTCGCAACCTAGAAAAAATTGTCACTATTTCTACCTTAGATGAAAAATGGATGGAACACTTAGATGCTATGGACTCACTTCGCCAAGGTATTTGGCTCCGCGGTGATAAACGAACAGTACTCTCTGAGTATAAAAAAGAGGGTTTTGCTATGTTTGAAGATTTAGTTGCAAATATTGAATCAACTATTGCAAATAGAATTTACAGAGTTCAGTTCACAAACAGACAACCAATCCAACCAAGAATAGATTTATCGAAAGCTGTTGAACAAAAGCAGGATGTCGGATCAAGCTTATCCTCAGAAATGTCAGCTGTCGCACCACAAGCACAGTCACAACAACAATCAGTTGGTCCTAAAACTATCAAAGGATCTACCAGTGACTTAGCCGCAGCACTCGGAAAAGCAAAAATTGGACCAAAAGCTAATCAAGCTACCGCACAAGTAAAAATCAATCGTAATGACCCTTGCCCTTGTGGCAGTGGTAAAAAATACAAAAAATGTGGCTTGATCAACGCACCTGAGCACAGAGGGTAAAAATACGCTACAATGTACTCATGAAAATAATTTCTGGTACCTCAAATCGTGTTCTTGCACAAAGCATTGCTCAAAAGCTCAATTTAAAGTTAATCGATACTGAAATCGCTAAATTCAAGAATGGTGAAAAACGTGTTTGGATTAAAGAAAATCTGAACGGGGAAAACGTAGTTTTAGTCCAATCACTCTCAGAACCAGTTGATGAATTTATCATTGAAACATTGCTTATTACAGATGCACTTGAAAGAGCAGGCGCTAGAAATGTCAACTTGATCATGCCTTGGATGGGTTATTCATTGCAAGATAAACTTTTCAGAGCTGGAGAGCCCATGTCTGCAAAAGTGGTCGCTGACTTAATATCTAACACATATATTAAAAGAATTCACTTGCTCGATCTACACAATACGAGCATTCCTGGGTTTTTCTCTATACCGACCCAGCACCACTCTTCAATGGAGTTATTTAAAAACTACATCAGAAAAAATGTCGATTTGAAGAAAGCAGTTGTTGTCAGCCCCGACTTTGGTGGCTTAAAACGAGCAAGAGTCCTCGCAGATGAGCTTGAACTTAACCTCGCAAATATAGATAAACACAGAGATTTAAGTACAGGCAAAGTTACCCCAATGGGAGTGTCTGGAACAGTTGAAGGAAAAATTTGCCTCATTTACGACGATGTTATCAATACAGGAAGTACAGTTATTGAAGTCGCAAAGTTTTTGAAAACCCGCGGTGCAAAAGAAGTTCATTTTTTTGTAGCGCACGCACTGTTTGCCCAAAATGGCGTCACAATGATGACAGATGAGAGTATCAACTCTGTTGTTATTACAAACTCCATCTTGCATACCGAGCTACCAGAGAAAATTATTGTCTTAGATACTGCAGAAATATTTGTCAAAGCCCTGAAAACTTGGATGTAAGTATAGTATAATCTGCCCTACAGAAAAAAAGAAAAAATAATATGAAAATGTCTCAATTGGGTACAAAAACCCTTAAAAATTCAAAAGAGTATGATTCAAAGAATGCTACCTACTTAATCAGGGGTGGTTTTATTGATATGACCATGGCAGGAGCATATACTTTTTTACCTTTAGGTTTGCGCGTGTTAAACAAGATTGAAAATATCATCAGAAAAGAGATGGATAAACTAGCTGCAGAAGTTTTGATGACTGCACTTTCACCAAAGCAAGTATGGGAGCAAACAAAAAGACTTGATACTGTCGACGTACTTATGCAGACAGTTGGCGCAAACCAAGCTTCAAAAAACAAATCAACAAATGAATATATCTTGAACTCAACCCACGAAGAAGTAATTACTCCAATTGCGTATAGATTTAACAGGAGTTACAAAGACTTCCCATTTGCGTTTTATCAAATTCAAACCAAATTCAGAAATGAAGCCCGAGCAAAATCAGGGATTTTGCGAGGACGAGAATTCAGAATGAAGGATTTGTACAGTTTCCATACTTCAGAAGAAGATTTGAAAAAATATTATGAAGAAGTGAAACGAGCATACATAACTGTTTTCGAAAAACTCGGATTAGGAAAAGACACAGTCATTGCACTCGCTTCTGGTGGTGATTTCACCAAAGACTACTCACATGAGTTTCAAACTCGCCTCGACTCTGGTGAAGACATGATTTATCTCAACAAAAAAACAGGCATTGCATACAATCAAGAAGTTGCACCACAAGAAGCACTTGATGGCAAAAGCGAAGACGAATATGAAATCTTCCCTGCTAGTGAAGTTGGAAATATCTTCCCTTTGAACACGAAGTTCTCAAAAGCATTTGACTATACCTACACAGACGCCACTGGAAAAGAAAACCTAGTATATATGGGTTGCTATGGTATTGGTTCATCAAGAGTTATGGGTGTTCTGGTTGAAAAATTCCATGATGACGCAGGTATTATTTGGCCAAGACAAGTTGCTCCATATTCTGTACACCTTATTGGGATGAATGGATCAGAGCAAGAAACTGAAGATTTATACAATACACTTACTGAAAAAAATATTGAAGTGCTTTGGGATAACCGTGACGTTTCTGCAGGACAAAAATTTAGTGATGCAGATTTAATCGGAAACCCTATCCGCTTGGTTGTCTCAAAGAGAAATAATGGAAAAGTTGAATGGAAATTAAGAGAACAGACTGAAGCTGAACTCTTAGATACTGATGAAACTATTGCCAAAGTTTCTAGTTATGTCGCAAACATATAAAAATATTATCTTTACTAACCACGCTTATGACAGAATAAAATCAAGAAGCTTGGCATTGCATTCTATCTACGAAACAGTTAATTTTCCTGAAAAAATTTCCCAGGAATCTAAAGAGAATAAAAAATACATAAAAACTATTCAGAATAGAAAGTATCAAGTTGTTGCAGCATATAAGCCAAATCAAAAAAAATACTTAGTGATTTCTGCATGGGTGAGGGGAGAAGAAGATAAACAACCTCTTTCTTGGCAACTTATTACACTTCCATTCAAAATTATTTTGTGGATTATAAAGTGGATCATAAAAAGGTTTATCTAACTTACCTGCAAAAATTGCAATAAATATTATGTAAGTAATATGCAATATTTTGTCTTATATATATATATTTAGTTAGTCTTAAATACGTGTTATATACCCATTTATCGTCTTTTTTTGGTGCTATGTTTTTCTATATTATTTCGTATAGTACTAATACATCCCGGTGAGGATACCCACTGCAAACATCCTATTTTAATTCTTAGAATATGGTTATTGCGGTGGGTTTTTTTTACTCAGATGATATACTAAGTATATGTCTAGACAACTTATTGTTACTCACCATGCACCAGACTTGGATGCTATTGGCTCAACTTGGATTTTAAAACGCTTTGAAGAGCAAAAATATGCTGATGCAAAAATCACTTACGTAAATCCAGGAGAAACTATTTCAATAGACGCGGCACACGACTTAGGCTTTGAACTGCATGATGTTGTTCATGTTGATACCGGCCTTGGTAGATTTGACCATCATCAACCAGATAGAAATTCTTCTGAAATTAGCGCAACTTCTCTTGTACATGACTTTGTCTGTTCAAGAAACAAAGATTTGGATAACGACCAAGCGCTCCATATTATCTCTGAATTCATTACCGAGATTGACCATTTTGGCGAAATTTATTGGCCTGATTCAGGAAATTACAGACACACCTTGATGATTCATGAACTTATTCGGGGTATTGAGTTCACAGATCCACACGATGACGATTCACAAATGCAGTTTGGCTTACAATGTCTAGATGCTGCATATGCCGCATTAACCCAACAGGTAAAAGCAAAAGAAGTTATTGAAGAGAAGGGCAACGAATTTAAAATTGGTTCACTCAAATGTCTAGCACTTGAAACCAGGAATGACGACACAATAAAAGTTGCCCAAAAACAAGGATTTGACCTAGTAATCAAGAAAGATCCAAAACAAGGCAATATTAGAATTAAGCTGAGACCAGATTGTAAAATAACCCTCAAACCTTTATATGATGCTGTCATTCAAAAAGATACTGTTGGCTATTGGTTTTACCATGCATCTGGAAAAATGCTGATTAACGGCTCTAGAAAACACATGAGTCAAACTCCAAGTCCCCTCACTTTAGATGAAATTGTCAAATTAGCAAAGGAAACATTGCATGAACAAAGTTGATGACTGTCTTTTTTGTAAAATAACGGCAGGAGAAATCCCTTGCCATAAAGTATATGAAGATGAAAAACATTTGGCTTTTTTAACAATTTTTCCTAATACAAAAGGGGCTACCGTGGTGATTACAAAAGAGCACCATGGCAGTTCTGCTTTTGAGCAAACCGATGCTGTTCTACAAGAATTGATAATTGCCACAAAAAATACCGCAAATATTCTGAAAAACTACTTTACCGATGTTGGTCGTTGCGGTATGGTTTTTGAGGGCTTTGGAGTTGATCATTTGCATTCAAAATTATATCCGCTACACGGAACCAACATTCCTGAGTGGAAACCTATCGAAAGTGGTAAGAAAAAGGACTATTACGAAATGTACCCCGGCTATGTTTGTTCAAATGATTCTGAGTTGGCAGACCAAGACGAACTTGCACAATTAGCAACAAGTATCCGCGAATCACAAAAGTAAAATCACGTGATATAATACATATCTTGTTTGAAACGTAAGAGTTCAGACAACTGGCAATTTGAAAAAGATCAATTAGTTACGCCCTTAAGGGAAGGAGGTGAGAATCAATGCCTATCATTATTAAAGCAAAAGCTGGCGACAGCAGTCATGACCTTATTAAAAAATTCAAGAAAGCTATAGCAGCTTCTGATATTGTCACGAAAGCTAGAGACAGAAGATTCTACAAAAAACCTTCAGAAGTCAGAACAGTTAAAAAAACTGAAAAAAGAAGACTCAGAAAACGTGCAAGAAGTTTGAAGAAAATGAAAAATATTTCTTCAGTAGTATTGCAAAGAATCAACGACAGATTAGGTAAAAACTAATCAATCAGCTTTGAATTAAACAAAAAGGCCGCTTCAAAAGAAGCGGCCTTTTTAATTTCATTTTTAAACTTTACTCGTCACCTTTTGGCTTACCTTTAACCTTCGCACGAATGCTAAACTCCCATTGATCACCAGAACTGGTATCAAAACTCTTGGAATTTGTCATAGTATAGTAATTAACCAAGTGGTTACTCAAAGTTTCTTCAACTTCTTTCTTTTCTTGATTCAACTCACCAATTTGTGCCTTGAGCGAAGTTGCTTGAGCGCTGTTTGCAATCAAAGATTTTCTTTCTTTGACCTGTTGCTGCATTGCAGTTACAGAGTCTGTGACTTCTTGTAAAGCACTGTCATTTTCAAACACGCTTTTCAAACTTTCTCGCTTTTCTTTTAGGGCATTGCTCACTCTTTCGAGCTCATTTGCATTTCTCTCGATCAAGTTCTGCAAAGACATCAAAGTATCAGCCAAATCATCAGATGCTTTGACTTCATCAAAATCTGCTGTATCACCCTTACTTGCTTGTGAAAGAGCAGAAATCGCGAGATCTTCGCCAGTTTCTAATGCTTCTTGATCATCTCCAGAATCTATCATTTGAGTATCATCTGTATTATTCATAGTAAACCTTTCTGGTGTTTTCTATTCAAACTACACTCTAAAGCATTCAATCAAAATACTCAAGAGTAATTCAATCATATATCAACTGTTACCACGCTAGATACAACACTCAGAGAGTAGTATAATTCATCTATGAACAAATCAACTAAAATTGTCGCAACAATCGGTCCGGCCACAGAAACAGAAGAAATTATTAAAGAACTTATCTTGGCAGGCATGAATGTTGCCCGCTTTAACACCAAACATGGCACACCAGAATGGCATCAAGAAAGAATGAGACGAGTCCGCAAAGTTGCCGAAGAAATGGGCGTAGCGGTTGCTATTTTGTTAGATCTTCAAGGACCAGAGATTAGAATTACCCTCCCAACTGATGAGTCATTTGCTGTTGTACCAGGTGATAGAGTAACGTTTACCTCAGATCCAAACAACAAAACTCCAAAAACTCCTTTCATTCCACAAATGGTTGTAGATACGTTACAAGTTGGTCACCAAGTTTCTATCGATGACGGTAATGGCGAATTTGAAGTTGTAGAAAAAAATCAAAATTCAATAGTGTGTGCTTCTAAAGGCACTTTTTCTGTGAAACAAAGAAAAACTCTCAACACCCCAGGAATTATAATTGATCAACCTTCACTTATTCCTGCCGACCTCGTACAGCTAGACGGGGCAAACAATGATTTGGTTGATTATGTCGGCCTTTCTTTTGTCAGAAACAAAGAAGACATTGCAATTCTAAGAGGTGAGCTTGCAAAAAGAAGTCTTGAAGCAGCTGTCATTGCAAAAATTGAAAACCAATCAGCTATTGAAAACCTTGAAGAAATTTTAGATGCATGTGATGCTGTCATGGTTGCTCGTGGTGACCTCGCTGTTGAAGTTCCATTTGAAGAACTTGCACACTGGCAAAAAGTTTTGATCGCAAAATCTAGAGAAAAAGCAAAACCAGTGATCACTGCTACACAAATGTTAAAATCAATGGTTGATAATCCAACTCCAACCAGAGCAGAAGTGAGTGATGTTGCAAATGCTATCTATGATGGAACCGATGCAATCATGCTTTCTGAAGAAACAACTATTGGAAAATATCCTGTGAAGGCTGTTGCTACTCAAGCTAAAATTGCCGCCTTCAATGAACAATACGCTAACCCAGTCGCTATTCAAACTGAAGATAGTGACGAAAGTGCATACATAACTCATGCTGCAATTTCACTGTTAGAGATCTCTGCTCTCAATACAAATAACATTAGTATAGACAAGATTGTTTGTTTAACAGAAACTGGACAAACTGCACGAAACATTACTCGCTTTAGACCAAATGCTCCTGTACACGTTTTAACAAGTAACAAGCAAACATACCGCAAGATGAGTTTACTTTTTAATGTAACTCCACACATTTTTGAACTTCCAAGTGGTGACCAACTTGAAAGCTCAGAAAAGATTCTAGAAAGTTTAGTGGAATTAAATATTGCTAAATCTGGTGAAAACATTTTACTAGTACATGGAACTTTCTGGAAAAAACCAGGACTTACGAACACCTTGTCAATTATACAAATTCCTTAGTATACTGATAGATAATACAAAACAGGAGTGAATATGGGTAAAAAAGGTGGTCTTCTTGCTTTACTGACTGGCGTTGCTTTTGGTGCTGCAGCTATGTTTTTTTCAAAAGAAGAAAATAGAAAAAAAGCTGTCGTCGTTGCAAAACAGGCTCAAGTAAAAGCCAGAAAAGTTGTAACTATTGCTAAATCAGAAGGCAAAAGAGTCGTAAACGCTGCAAAAAAAGAAAGTAAAAAGGTGGTACGTGTAGCAAAAAGTGAATCTAAAAAAGTTGTTAGAAAAGTTAAAAAAGCAACTAAATAACTTCAGCAAATTAAAGTCCGTACCAATTATTTATTTTTTCATCTATTGAGCCATCATAAAATTGTTGTAGATAATTCTGTCGTGTTTGGTTTGTCAGAAGGTAGTGCAAACTTCTCTTTGCGACAATTATTCTTGGAATAGTTGCTACTATCACTAGAAATAATAGAATTAGCAAAAATAATTTTTGAAATTTTAAGTTTGTGGCGTACTCTCGTATCACAACTGAGGTTCCCAGAATCAATACTGTAATAAATCCTGATAAAGCATAGCGCGTTGAAAGAGGTGGAACAAACCACCAAATAACCCACTGAGCAACAGAAAATAGAAACAACATTCTAAGTTTTTCATCTTTCCAAATTTTCTTTATTCTTATTGTTATTGGAATAAAAAATAAAACTAAGATTGGATTCACATAATCACGAGCAGTAGCAAATGAAATAACTGACAGTGGTAGTGTAATGATTTTTTGTACAATGTATAAAATGGGACTTTCTTGCCCACCAATTTCTTGCAGTTTCTCTGTATGAATGACTAAAGAATAAAATGGATTGCCCGTATAAATATATGCAAACCAATAATAAAAAAATGGTAAACAGAAGAGTAGAAAAATATGCAAGATAATTTTTTTGTTAAAAAAATCTTTTAGCCCAAATAAAACTATAAAAATTGGAGCAAGTAGTAGCGAAAAAAGTTTCGTTGCTAAACTTGCAGAAAGAAATAGTAACCCTGTTTTGCTATAAAAATTTTTGTCAGAAAAACTAATATCAGTAGTAGCTGAACAAAAAAGCAAAAGCAATCCCGCTATTTCAAAAAATGCTTTCGCAACATCAATATAAAAACTTGCTGATTGCCAGCTCACAACTTGAAATGTGGAAACAGTAAGTGCTATCAAAATTGCAAATTTTCTAGAAACAAAAAACCGAGCTAAACTATAACTAGCTAGACTTAGAAAACTTGCAAAAATATATGCTATTGTTTTAGCTCCAAATATCCCAAAAACAGAAAAACCAGTCAAAAAGTACAAGTCAGAAAACAAAGGATTAACTGATTGATATAGTTTGGGCAGATACACAAGGCCCTGCACCTGTGCCATTTTACTCACTATCGGTAAGTGATACCACAATGCGTCAAAACCCGTTTCTGGTACTAATACTTGTAAAAAGTGTAACGCCCAAACAACAAAGAATAGGTAGGTTAAAAGTAACTCTGACTTTGAAAGAAACTGTAACTTCCAAAAAAATGACATAAGCAGATATAAAAAGAGAAATAATAAAAAAACAAAAATAGTAAACAAAAAAATAGGGTGTAACCAACCCAAGAAAGCAAACGTCGTTAAAATGATTCCTGCAAGTAAAAATGGTACAAAAACTGACACGATATTTTTCATCTAGGCTGCCTACATTCGCGTTGGAATCCGCGCACCAATAGTTAATAATTCTTTTTCAAATGC
>CAZDWQ010000017.1:0-23396 GCA_964509285.1 uncultured Pseudomonadales bacterium | reverse complement strand
TAATTTTCCAAGTGAGAAAAAGAAAAACCAATATGAAATCATTTGGTAATGTGCATACATGTTTAAAACATATGGAGAGAAAGTAAATAAAAGTGTGAGAAGAAAAACAGTTCGTTTATCTTTAAAAATTATAGACCAAAAATATTGTAAAGAAATAATATTTAATAGACCAACTATTAAAAAAACAATATTATGGGTAGTAATATAGTTTTCTGTAAAAGGATAGATAAATAATCCGATAACACTTTGTGGTAGTAGCAAGTCAGTGAAGTACATACCTCCTGGGGAGTTGTAGTACATTGAAATGTTGTCATAATTGGCAAGATCAAGTGTTGATAAATGGGAAATATTTTGTTGCATGATGTAAACCATCAGCGGATAATCATACCAATCGCTTAAAGAAGTAGAAATGTTGAGAACTAGTTTCTGATTGTACAAAAGGAAAAAAATAAAGATAACAATGATAGAGAAAATGGAATGTTTTTGCTTTTTAAGTATACTAATCATTAGGGAATTCCAGTTTATAAATATTACATAAATTATAACAACCAGAATGAACTTCTATTAGTTTGAATTTATTTTGGATTTCTAGGTAGGATTCTTTGAAGTGGTTCGCAGCACTAACACCATAATTCGTTAAGAAAACGTCATTTCCCTCAAGGACTTTTTGTTGGTATAAGAGTAATAAATTGGTATAGTTATTTTGTCCCCAGACTTTGTTTACACTTCCTTTAAAATCTTGTTGATCATTTAGAGGTAGAACTGTGTACTTTTGATTTGAGTAATTATCAGTAAGGTAGGGAGATGCTAAGGTTATAAGTATAGGTTTTTTAGTGGTCTCCTCAAAACTGTCAAAATATCTATTCATTTCTAACTGTGATAAATACCACCAAGGTGATTCACTATACTTTAGATTGACCATTACGACTGACTTCAATCTTAATACATTTGTGGCTAAATAAATTGACAGTAATACAAAAAGTAATGTTAAAAAATTTATATTATTTTTAAATATTGTTTTATGTAGGTGTTGTAGAAAAAAACCGAATCCTAACAATAGTGTTGGTAAAAAGTGGTAGACATATCTAACATCAACAACATAAAAAGTTGAAATAAATAAAAGTTGAGTTATAACTGCAATATTCAACCAAAATTTAGCCAAGGTAAGTTTTTTTAGTCGGAAGCTGAGAAGTAATCCAAGAAGTCCTGGGAGGGCAATCCAACGTTCTGTTAGTGGTGTATTGTCCCACAAAAAACGCTGTGACTTGCCAACTAATGCAAGCGAATACTCTCTAATATGTTTCGAAAAATAACTTACGGAAAAAAACCCTTTTCCTGAAGTAATTGTACTATTACTATTTGTATCTATTGCTCCATTTAAAAACTCATTCAAAAAGCCAAGTATTACTTGTACCCCAACTAGATTTGCCATGATTATAGTTGCTGGAATAGTGAGTAATAAAAAATGAGCAATTTTTTGTTTATTTGTTTGTTTGGTTTTTAAAATTTTAATAAAATAAAATAGAGGGAATGTAAGTGTCAGAGGCGCAAACGCATATTTTGTTGCATAAAAACTTATTGCGAGTAATCCAGCCAAAATACTTAGTTTAAAAGTAAGTTTTTTTTGTTGTAACACAAGAATACTTAATAAAAATAATGGCAGCAGTAAGTTTTCTGCCATTGCCAGTGTCGGGTACCAATAGATAAAGTAGTTTGTAACGTATAAGAATAAAATAAATCCTGAAATAAATTGATTTTTGAAAAAGTTTTGGCAGATCTTGAATAAAATAAGTGCTGAGAAAAATGATAAAACTACATTTATAAAATAGAAGGTTCGTACATCAAAATTGAGTAAGTATCCAGTGAGTAAAGTAATTGAGTAGGCTGGTGGGACGGCGGAAGTTATTCCTGTTATGTCTGGATTATATAGTCTACACATTCTGAAACCTTGACCATGTAAAAAGCATCTTGGTGGTGTTGTGTAGTAAAAAGCGTCTGGAAATGGTTCGAGGTTTGGAATGAGCGTTCGTGTGGAATATGGATTGCGAAGTAACAACACAAAAAAAACTAAGCAGATACAAGTTAGGATTGTACGTGGAGTTGTTAGGAAGTTAAAAATTTTGTTCATGAACCGTTTACAATTTGAGTGAAATGTTTCTTAAAGTTTTCTCTGTTGAAAAATTTGCTCCTTTTTACTGCTTCAACACTCATTTTGTTCAATAATTTTTTGTCTCTAACTAACGTTACGGTTGCTTCAATAAGTTCTGGCCTTGTTTCCCATTTAAACCCACTTCCTTTTGTAACAATTTCTTTTTGCCCACCCATATTGATAACAACAGGAACGCAACCAGAAGCCATCGCTTCAACAGTTGTTATTCCAAAATGTTCCAATGCAACAGGGTTTTTTTCTTCGTTCTCATCTAAACCAGTAGCATGCCAATATATTTTTGATTCAGCAAATAACTGTTGTAAACTTTTAAAAGGGATATTTTTATGAAAAAAGACAGGATAGTCTTTGGCTTCATATTGCACTTTATTAAAATACTGTCTATGATTTTCACCGTCCTCAACACTTCCAACAAAGTGCAGCTCCCAATCAGAAATGTTATATTTATTAACAATTTGTTTAAATGTTTTTACTAATTCAAGTTGTTTTTTTGAGTGTCCAGTAATAAAGAACCTGCCAACATGCAATATAATGTTCTTTTTGTCTTTAGCGGCATGAAAATTTTCTGTGTTAACTGGTGGATATAGTACTTCACTATTGAGACCCCAATATTTTTTAATCCATTTTTTGCAGAATTCAGAGATAGTGATGATCTTGTTATAGGAAAGCAGGTCAGATTTTTTAGTTATTCCTGGTCCCCCATGCAGTCTCATCTCCCATACAGGAAATAGCTTTTTGAATATGTTGTAAACAGCATATCTCCAGCTAGGAATAGTCAAGCTTAATAATGCTACATTTTCCGAATATTCGTTTTTTGGCAGTAAAATAGTAAATTTTTTATTTTTTGTTTCAAGATTTGTGAAGAAAAAAGAAACAATATTTTCGTTTTCTTTCACCACTCTATTAGAAGGTTCAACAGGCTCGTTATTTAATTTAAACACTAAACTATCTAAGACAGAAAAAGTAAATTCTCTAAAAAACAAGTCAATTTGGAATCCTCTAATAGAGTCTTTAAAGACGATTGAAGATTCTTGGGAAAGCCATTTGTGTATTTTTCCATTTAAGTGTTGATCGAACTTAAACCCTTCGTATCTAGAAGGGTAAATGAATAATTTTCTGAATGATGGTATAAAAAGAGAACGTTTAAAATATTCTTTGATCGAAAGCTTCAAAAGTCCTGGAAAAAACACGGATAAATAACCGTTATTCGACCTATTTGGAAAATAATCAAGGTGGGAAGTATTGATGAACAGATCATACTCTTCTGAAATCCCAGAAAGTCCTTCACTAGCTGCCTCAGGTAAATAACGAATAGCAATTCCTTTGAGCGAAATGCCCATTTTATCTTCTGCTTTTTTGACATCAACTTTTTTAAAGGTTATAAGATCAACAACATAGCCCAACTCTTTAAGTGTCTGAGCATATGCAAAAGCAACTTGTTCGCCGCCGCCTAATGTTGACAGCCATCGGTCATAAATTCCTGCTTTCTTCACCTTCATATCTTTAGTATAGCTTGCTATGGAGTTTAGCGAAACCTCTTCTTTCACTTTTTTCCAATTCTTTTCTGATGGCATAGATTCGTGTAAAACTTTCTTTAAATTTACGTAAGGCAATGCTTCTTGCTTCTAATTTCACAGAATATTCTTTATGTGTTCTACCATAGTAGTGGAGATATTCAAATAGAAAAATTATTGTTAGAGCTGTCAGATATTTTATATAAAAAATAACGAATTGGATTAAAAATATTTTTAATGGAAAGTGGGTTAGAAGAAAAAAAAGATGGTTTTTCTCTACGTTAGAAAGAAAAAATACAGTAGTCTGTTTATTTGTTGATGCTCGGTGTTTGTGGTATACCACCGACTTTGGTTGGTATACTATATCAAATCCTTTTCTCCAAATTTTTAGTGACAAATCAACATCTTCATAGTACATGAAGTATGCAGGATCAAATAAATATGTTGTATCTATTGTTTTGCGTTTGATTAAGCAACTAGCACCACACATTGAAACAAGTTGTTTCTCTTTATTATAATAATTTGAATCATAATCATAAAATTCTCGTGTTTCACTTGGAGCACGCTTGATTACACTACCTCTATCTCTTCCCAAACCATTTTTAAATAAAGTGTTCCCTGCATTCTGTACTAAATATATAAGGTTTTTTTCTATATCTTTTCTTTCGATAGTAAAGTTTATTTGCTTAACCTCCCTTGAATTAATTGAGCCGGAAGCAACAACTTTGTCTGCTATTTTAATTTCAAACTTAGTTTTGGAGTTAAATGTGTGTGGGTGTCCGTGAATTGAAATTTTGTATGATTCGCTTTCAGAGTCCATAAATGGTAAAAGTACGACCCCATGTCCATCAGTCCAGCGACTACTATAATTTCCTGGTATAGGTTCATAAAAACCACGCTTATACCAAATGTAATAATTTTTTTCTTCAACATTGCAATTTATTTCATCAACAATTATTCCATAGGGGGAATACTCTTGACTTTCAATATATATATTTGACTTTACTTCAGTTGGAGTATTTATTTTTAATTCGATAAAAGGTATATCAAATAAAAGTTTAGAAGACACAATTCCGACAGACTCTTTTTTTGCAGTTTCAACTAGTTTGATAAGCCAGTCAGGATCAACTGTTGTATCATTATTCAGTAATACAATATATTCACCTGTTGCATGTTCATATGCTAAGTTATTGCCACCAGCAAACCCCAGGTTAGTTTTACTTTCAATTAATTTCACTGATGGAAAGTGTTTTTTTACATACGTAATCGAATCATCTTGTGAATCGTTATCGACAACTATAATTTCAAAACTAGCTTTGGGATAGTTAATTTTAGCTAAGGAATTTAAACAATCACTGAGTAAATTTCTCCCGTTATAATTTATTATTAGAATTGAAACAAGCGGATATTTTTTCATTAATAACTAGTTGTATCATAAGATACAAGCTTTTGCTCATCATTTTCCAATTTACAGAATTAGTAATCTAGTATACAACATATTTTATTGGTGATTACTCATGAAACAATTTTTAATTAATTATTTCTTTTTTTGTTTTTTCTTTTTTTCTTTTTTTGCATCGGGGTTTATCGACTCTCAAGATGGGTTCCAATATCTAGCAATAGCAAGGAGAATGTATTATGATAAAACATTTGAAATGCCGATAGAGAGTTACCCAGATGATAACTTACATATGAGCGTTATGGATGCCAGTGACGGGAAGTTATATAGTCCTACCGGATTAGGTTACTCACTTTCTTTGTTACCTGCCGTTTTTTTAGAAGATATGTTTTTGAGAATTAGTGGGACTGAGCATATAACTGCTTTTCCACTACAAAATGATTGGCCAGTTCTACTTTTTGCAAGCATGACTAATGCTTTTTGGGTAGCATTATTTATTGTGACAATATACTCTTACCTCAGAGAAATGACAGTAAAGCATACTGATGCTTTATTATTGAGTTTTCTATTTGCGATTGGTACAAATATCTTTGTGCATAGTAAGCATACTTTTGCGCAAATGATGTTTGTAAGCACGATGACAGTATCATTTTTTTGTATTAAGAAATTTGTGACAAGCCAGAAAAAGATTTTCTTGATTTTAAGTGGATTGAGTTTTGGTTTAGTTTTAATTTCTTATAACCCCACATATCTGCTCTTGCTTCCATCACTCGGTTTATACTACTTATTTCTAGTTAACTTTAAATTTAGGTTGAAATATATTTTTTCACTATTAGAGCACATGTTTTGGGCTGGAATTGGATTAGCTCCTTTTTTTCTTCTATATATATGGTTCAACTTTGTTCGTTTTGGCGGTGGAGCAAATACAGGTTATACAAGTGCACAGCCTATGTTTCCTCCAGCTTATGTGATTTTTGAGGGTATATGGGGTTTATTACTGAGCCCAGGAAAAAGTATTTTTCTTTTTACACCAATTTTACTGGTATTAGTTTTGTTTTGGCACAAATTTAAAAGAAAATTTTTACCAGAACTAATTGCGGCTCTACTGCTCTTTTTTGTCTATTTGTGGAATATGGGGACATTACTTGGTGACGTAGATTATCTTGTTTGGCATGGTGATTCTAGTTGGGGGCCACGATACATGTTGCCAGTATTACCATTGTTTTTTATTGTGATTGCAACAATTTATACGAACTTAACAAAGAAACAAAAACTTTTTGTATTTTACCCACTAATATTTTTAGGTTTTTATATAAACTTACTTTCTGTGGTATTTCCATATCAAATACGATTTGCCGGTTTGCAGACTGATGCGTTTTTTAATGGAAGAAACTTCAATGTCTACGAATATGGCAACGAGATTCCAAGATACTCTCCAATATTTAAACTTTCAAAAACGTTGGTGAAAAGAATAAAGAATATTCCAGAAACATATAATCATGGAAAGTATGCTCTTCGTTTGATGGATGGTTTTGATTATCCTTTTGATTTGGGATGGTCTGTTTGGAGGGGTATAAAACCGAAATCAGTTATTAAGTTTACTGATCCGGACTCAAGTATTTCTCTACTGAGTTTGCAAATAAAAAATCACCAAATGGACCCGGAAAGTACACAATCTGCTTATGTCAAAGTAAAATTAAATGGAGAAATGCTTACTAGTGAGCCAGTTCAGATTCCAATTGAATCAGAAAAAGAACTGCAGTTTGATGTAACAAATTATGAGTTATCATCTGGTGATAACACACTTGAACTAATATCTAGTTTTGAAAGTAGTACTTCAACTGAGCTCAAGAAAAAACAAGTGTTATTTCTTCAGATTTTAAGGATTAATAGTTTGCCGCAAAATATTCAAACAATAGATTATCCATACGTTTCAAAGATATCACAGGGCCTAAATAATATAACGTATGATTATTGGGGGAAAATTCAAAAAGACCCGTGGGAAATTTGGCATATGCACTCAGGTGTTTATGAGCAAACTTTTGATCTATGGTGGCTCAGGCCCTTACATTATTGGGACTTGCCAAAAGAATTTTTCTTTGGTCTACTGATAATAAATACGTCTGGAGTTATTTTTTACGGTTATAAAACTATTACAAATAAAGATAAGTTGAAATAGATTAAGACAAATATGCAACAATACCTTTTGCCACTACTAAGAGATCCCGTAACTAGAGAAACATTGAAGCTTGTAATATTCCAAAAAATAAAAGGTGAAATTGAAACAGGTATTTTATTTTCAAAGAATGGAAAAGCATTCTATCCTATTATTAATGGGATTCCTCGATTATTGATTGGATATAAAAATGAATTGTTTAACAAGAAGTTTAAAGCTCAAATTAATAAAGCATTTCATAAGAAATCTAAAGTTCTAATATCAGTTTCAGAACAAAAAAATATTAATACTTTTTCTCAACATTGGCTCAAAATTCATAGTTTTGATAGCAATGGTTTTTCTGTTTGGGGTATTTCTGGGAAACAAATTCAATCAGATATTTTCCGTATTTTTTCTATAAAAAATAATTCTTGGAAAGGAAAATTTGTGCTTGATGCTGGTTGTGGACACGGTATTGCCTCGATTTCACTTTTAAAAAGTGGAGCAAACGTTATTGCTATGGATATTACAGAAGGTGTTGATCAATCAAAACAGTTTGTAGACAAGAAAAAACTCAATAATACTAACAAGTTGCAGTATGTTCAAGCAAGTATAGAGCACCCATGTTTTGCTCCCGAAATATTTGACGCAATCTATACGAATGGAGTATTACATCACACGCCTTCGACTAAGCAATCATTTTTGAATTTGAGTCAATTATTGAAACTAAACGGCAAGTATTATATTTGGTTATACATTAAGCCGATTGACTTATATTCGAAAATTGTTTATGGAATCAATACCTTTATTAGAGAGCTGTTGAGACCATTTGGGCCAAAAGGTGTCTTGGTTTTTTCTAGATATTGGGTTTACCTGATGCAACTATATCATAAAATACGGAAGTTGATTGGTTTAGGAGACCCATATTACACTAAATTATCCGTTCAAGATCACTTGTTAGAAATATACGACCACTTTGCAATTCAATATGATTGGCATCATACGTATGCTGAAGTTTATGAATGGTATGAGGAAGCTGGTTATTACTTTAAGCCAGTCTGGGGAATTAGCACCAGGACTGATTATAAGAAACATGGCGTTTCAGTTATTGGTATAAAGATGAGTTAGGATAGTTTATTTTTGATTTTTAGTAGCACTAATTCAAAAAAATTTACTATATATTGCTTTATTGCTTTTTTTGGTTGTTTAACCAGAAATAGTATTTGCCAAGCCCTTGATGAATATATTTTCTGCAGTTCTTGTGACACTCGCTTATATTCTTCTTTATAGAATTTTAGTTCAGCTAGCGAAATAAGTTTAGTATTCGCCTGCAAGGCAGAATGTTGTCTGTATTCAAGTATAGCTTTTGGGACTCTTTTAGCTTTATAGCCATTTTCAACCATTCTTTGAAACAAATTATGGTCTTCTGCTTTTTTAGTTTTTACATAACCTCCGACTGAAAGAAAAGTTTTTTTTTCTGAAGAGTGAGGAGCCATGCATAAAATTGATTTCATCAAGATTTTTAATGGCTTCTTTGGTAAACTTAGGAAAGTGCACTTTAAAGATTTTGTTTTCAATTATCTCCCCTCGTCTATCCAATGGCATTCGACTATACATTTCACTCGCGTTTGGACCAAAGAGTGCAAAGTCTGTATATGCAATTGCAACAAATTCATTAGCATCAAGGATTCTGGCAGTTTTTTCTATGTAAGAACTCAGGAATCTATTGTCAGCACCAAGCAGGCAGACATATTCTGTATCAATGAGAGTAACACCTTTATTAAAGTTTGGAACAATTCCAAGATTTTCTTTGTTTCTTACGTATTGAATTAATTCTGGGTGCCTCTTACTGTAAATTTTTGCTACTTCTTGAGTATTATCCGTAGAATAATCATCTAGGATGAGTATTTTATCTACTGGTCTAGTTTGATGTAAAACAGACTCTATGGCTTCTGGAAGAAACTTGCCATAATTGTAACAAGGAATGATAACTCCAATAGAAGCCTTTTTAAATGTTGTTGTTTCTGTAACAGTTATTCTATTAAGTGCGTACAAATCGGAATCATTGCCTTGTATCACTGATAGACCACCCTTAAATCTTTTTTTTGTTTCTGCAATTACTAAAGTATTATATTCACCATGAGGATATGCAAACCATTTGAATCCTTTTAAATCAATATTCTTTATTTTTTTTGGTATAGTGAGTTCTTTTACAATCTGATTTTCTGTCTGTGTAGTTAAGTTTGGATGAGAATTTGAATGCCACTGTAATCTGCCACCATTTTTTACTAATTCATTTAGTTGTTTATTATTTGCAAAGAAAGCAGTTGGTTCGTTTGTTAGTTGCCCGGTCCTTTTATCAATTTTATCAAAATCGTTTGTCTTTCCTATGTGATCGCCAGAAACGAATAATTCAAAAGGATACTTAAATTTCTTTAGTATTGGTAATGCGAATTTGCAAACATTTTCATACACACCATCAAAGGTTATTACAACATGTTCGGGGTCATTTGGATTGTAATCATCTAAATACACAATTTTTTTATGTTGGATTTCGCACATTTGTCTGTAGAAAGAGTCAACTGATACCCACCAAAGGGTTGGACAATCTGGATAAATTTTGTGATACATTAAAATCATTTTGCGTATACCTGTAAATCGTGGGTAAATTCACGATAATCATAATACTTTTGTTCAAGTTTTAGATAAGGGAATTGAGCTGAATACCATTCGTTTATGTGTACAGAAGCTAGTATGCCATTTTTTTCTAAAAGTTCTTCAATAATTATGTAAGAGAGTGAAAAAGATTTACCAATATATTGTGGGTACAGTACACCTGTAATAACGATAAGGTCAAATTTTTTATTTTCGAGTAAGGTTAAAAGATTAAAAAAGTTACCAACTTGGTATTGAATATTTTTCCCCTTTTTAATTCCAAGTTTTTTTGCTTGCTTTATTGCAGCCTCGGATAAGTCAATTCCAAGTATATTCTCTCCAGGAAGCTCTCTAGTAATGTATCCATGTCCACAACCAATATCCAAAACATTTTTAAACTTTCGATTTGGAAGTGTATTTAACAACATGTCACATCTTTTGATGTCATCCACAGTAGTTTCGTAATTCCAAGGATCTTCTGTTTGGTACCACTGATTAAGTTCATCTTGTGATTGAATCATATTTTCTCTTTTTATAATTCAGGATTAGTCCCTGTTTTTACTTTTGGATGTATAAAATTTATTTTTGTTACAAGTTCGTCAACAAAACCAATGTAAACACCTGATAACATAAGTCGTTTCATAAGATTCCAATCTCCTGGTTCATTGATTGTCCATGATAATGGGTCGT
Organism: uncultured Pseudomonadales bacterium; assembly: GCA_964509285.1. Lineage (GTDB taxonomy): Bacteria > Patescibacteriota > Microgenomatia > UBA1400 > PJMF01 > VFLK01. Next base: position 12,816 of record CAZDWQ010000017.1, on the reverse strand, counting down.
ATTCAAAAAACTTAAGGCTTTTATGAAAAATGGATGAGTTTAAAGAAAAATGACCATAAGCGGGGGGAAATGCTCCAATAGTTTTTTTTTAAGTGTGGTGGTATCAACAGAAAGTGCTTTCCCGTATACAAATTCAAGTTTATCTTTTTGGGCTTTTTTAAGTAGAACTTGAATATGATTTGGTAACATTTCGTCATCATCATCAAATGGGACAATCCACTCCCCTTTTGATCTTTGAAGTGCTTCATTTGCAGCAGGTATCCCAGCAACAAGCCATCTGTGAAATGAGTCTTCAGGATAGTATCCTCTATATGGCATATTAAAAAAAGTGATCTTTGGGTTTTTCAGTTTTTTAATTTTCTCTTCAGTAGCATCAGTACATCCGTCTCCGACAATGATAATTTCTATGTTTTTATAACGCTGATTTAAAATTGATGGTATTGTTCTATTTACTAATATATCTGCCCTGTTGAATGTAGAAATCCTCACACTTACTAACGGGTTTTTTTTCTTAAATGGAACACTATATTCTTTTAATTTTCTAGTTTCAATAAGTTGTCGTCTCTCATATTTCAAATTGGCATGAATAGCAGGAATTGAATCATTAAGTTGTGGATATTGTTCATTCAATATCTTTGAGAATGCTTCCGATGACACTCTATAAATAAATCGATTTAAGAATCGTGTTATTTTTAATTGTAATTTCGTAAAAAAATTCATTTTGTTGCCTCAATGACTAATTTTGAATCAATCCTTGTTTCTCTTTTTTTTAATTCAATGTATTCACTTTTACCCATTTCACATCGTTTTATTTTTTTAAAACCGGCATCTGCCAACCTTCTTTTTAATTCAGTTTCATCATATAAATATTTGTGTCCCCACCAACGCATAGCTATATTAAGCATTTCTGCAGGAGTTTTAATAAATTTATATTCTGGCCATGTTAGCCAATCTTGGCTTTGCCACTTCTGAGATGCATATTTGTTTGTAAGGTATTGTAAGTCTGGAGTAGCAATTCTGAGGATACCACCTTTTTGTAAAATTCTATAACATTCTTTTAAAAAAAGTTCTCCAGACTGACAATCTATGTGCTCAATTAAATGCTCATTGTATAAAAATTTACAAGATTTTGATTTAATAGGTAGATTTTTAGATATATCAATGTATGCGTCGGGGTATATTTTGTAGTCTGCAAATGCTGATGGAATATCAGAGTTAATCCAGCCTGTAATAAAGTTATTTCCGCTGCCAAATTGGATTTTTAAGTCTTTTCCCGTAATTATTTTTTGATTAAGTAATTTGTATTTTATATTTAGAATATTTAATATTTTAGTTATGGATTTCATATATTGTGCTTACTATATCATTATATTTGTCAAAAATAAAAATATGAATGATATAATCGAAAACAGGTGAAAAAAATCCCTTTAATTAAACCACAAATACCCAATATAACTGAATTAAAAAAAGATCTAGAAAAGATGTATCAAAATCTTATATTCAGCAATGGTGGCCCATTTGAAAAAAAATTTGAGTTGAAAACAAAAAAATATTTTGGGAATACTGTAGAAACAATTGCAGTCTCAAATGCTACCATAGGACTGCTTCTAGCAATAAAAGCAGTATCAAATGGTGAGGGGTATGTACTACTTCCGTCATTTACTTTTGCTGCCACAATTGAAGCAGTTTTATATGCTAACTTAATACCAGTTTTTGTAGATGTAGATACAAAAAATTGGTCTATGATTATAGATGAAAAAGTTAAGTTGTTCCTAAGAGAGCAACCAGTCAAAGCAATTTTATATTGTAACCCATTTGGTATTGAAGGTAACATTTATAATTGGGAAGATATCGCTTCAGAGTTTAATGTTCCACTAATTTGTGACTCTGCTGCAGGTTTTGGATCAGTATATGAAGATGGTTCAAAGATTGGAACAAAAGGTGATATTGAAGTTTTGTCACTTCATGCAACAAAAACATTTGCCGTCGGAGAAGGAGGATTGCTTGTCACAAAAAGTAAAAGATTAGCAAACAAGTTATTGAGATTAAGAGGTTTTGGTTTTGATAGTAAGCATATTGTTCAAGATATTGGTTTTAATGCAAAGATGGGAGAATTTTATTCAGTTGTTGGATTACATGTTCTAAAAAATATTGACAAGACAATTAGAAAAAAGCATTCCTTATTAGGTTTGTATTTTGATGAATTACAAGATGTTGTTTCTTTTCACCCTAAAATTTTCAATAGTGCCTTACAATTTTTACCTGTTTGTCTTAAAACTACTACACAAAGGTCTTTTGTTGAAAAGCAACTTAAAAAAAATGGTATTTTTTATAGACGCTACTATTACCCTGCACTTCATAAACATCCGCCATTTAAGAATGTTAAAATGATGCATGAGTTAACGGGAACAAATTTTTTAGCAAGTAGAATGTTGGCCCTGCCTCTCTACTGCGATTTAAAAGAAGACCAGATTCGTTTTATATGTAAGGTTATTAAAAACACGTTAAAGGTTACTTAATTGGGTTTGACTTCAAAAACTTTTTATAATTGTTTAAAACGGCTACTTTGTTTCTCTCTTTAATTTTTTTATTCCCTATATAAACACCCCATGGTTCTAGATTTTTTGTGATAACAGAGTTTGCCCCAACGGTGGCACCTTCACCAATTTTTACACCTGGAAGAATAACAGAATTTGCGCCAATCACACAAAAATTTCCGATTTTAATTGGGGCATTTTTTACATTTCTGAACTCGTTCGGAACCGTTGGATTACCAAATCCCCAATCTGTGAAGTCATCAGACGAAGTAAAGAGTCTACATCCGTGTGAAATGGCAGAAAAATCACCGATTGTAACGTCTTGCGAACCAACTATGGAAGTAAAACAAGAAATGTGAACATAACTTCCAATTTTCAACTTCTTTTTAATTGAGATAAATACGAAGTCATCTATGATAATATTTTCCCCGAAGGATATATTTTCTTTATTAATTATTTTTGTATATTCAAAGGTGGTAACTGTTTTTTTCATTTTATATTTGTACTATTCTTATATGTAGAAGTTATATTATAATGAAGGCATGTTTGCAAGTTTGTTAAAGCCAATTACTTCTCACAAGTACCTCTTGTATCAATTGATCCAACGTGAGATCAAAGCAAGATATAAACAGTCAATAATTGGTTATTTCTGGGTTTTACTTAACCCACTTGCTCAAATGGCTGTTTATACTTTTGTGTTTTCCATTGTTTTTAAGTTCCCTTCTGAAATTCCGTATCCACTTTTTTTATTTTCTGCATTATTACCGTGGACTCTTTTACAAACAGCAATATCCTCTGGTACCTCAAGTCTGGTTGTGAATGACATTTTGCTTAAAAAAGTCTCTTTTCCTAGAGAGATTATCCCTTATTCATCTGTTTTTGCAAAATTAATTGATTTTTTGTTTGCATCTGTAATTTTCATTTTTATGATGATTATGTATAAAATTCCTTTTACTAGTACTGCTTTACTTTTTATTCCACTTTTCTTTATACAACTAGTCTTAACCACTGGAATTGTCTTATTACTTTCAGCATTCAACTTGTTTTACAGAGACATACAGTATCTTACCAATTTAGTATTAATGATCTGGATGTATATAACACCGGTTGTATACCCACTTTCTTTAGTTCCAGATAGATATGTTTGGCTTTATAAACTTAATCCAATGGTTGGCGTTATTGAAGGTTATAGATCTGCATTGTTTGGCTTTGCTTTTGAGCCTACAATTATTTACTGGTCTGCAGGTTTAAGTCTCTGTATATTCGTTTTTGGTTTTATAATTTTTAAAAGAACAGAAAAAGTATTTGCTGATATTGTTTAAAACTATATGAGAAATAACACAAGTATTAAGTTTATAAATGTTTCAAAAGAATTCTATTTACAAGGTGATAGAACATTTAAAGAACTTATTCCCAGCCTTATTAAAGGAAAAAAATGGGCAAAAAAGTTACATGTTCTCAACGGCCTTTCTTTTGAGATTAACGCAGGTGAAACAGTCGGTATTGTTGGACATAATGGTGCAGGTAAATCTACAATCATGAAACTTATTGCAGGTGTTACTTATCCAACAACTGGAAATGTGCAGGTTGATGGTCGTGTTGCTCCCATGATTGAACTTGGTGCAGGTTTCCACTATGAACTCAATGGGTATGAAAACATATATTTAAATGCTGCCATTTTAGGTATGCACAAAAAAGAAATAGAGTTGGTACTTGAAGAAATTGTTGAATTTAGTGAAATAAGAGAATTTTTACACGAACCACTGAAACGCTTTTCGACTGGTATGGTAATGAGGTTGGCGTTTTCCATAGCGGTACACGCAAGCGCTCAGATATTCCTTATTGATGAAGTACTTGCAGTTGGTGATGCTGATTTCCAGGTTAAATGTCTTGCCAAATTAGAAGAAATTAAGAAAGAAAAAGACAAAATAGTTATTTTTGTGAGCCATGATGAAGATGCTGTAAAAGAGTTTTGTGATAGAGCTATTTATATTAACGAAGGTAAAATTGTTATAGATAGTTCACCAGATCAAGTGTACCAAAAGTATAGCAAAGCTTTGCCAGAATAGACTTTCTATGTCTCATGATAATTCTCTTTCTCATAAGCTGTTAAATGGCGGTTTTATTATTTTGTTTTTTAGTGTTGTAACTTCTCCTCTTGGCTATTTAATTCGTATGTTACTTTCTCGTTCATTAACCATAGAAATGTATGGATTACTTTATGCAGTTTTATCTTTTATCAGTATTTTTACGATGTTTAATGATTTAGGTTTTGGTTTTGCACTTACTTATTTTGTTCCAAAGTATTTTGCGAAGAAAGACTATGCTAAATGTTGGAACCTCTACAAATATGATCAGTACTTGGAGTTAGCAACTTCGTTACTTATTTCTGTTGTTTTAATTTTATCAAGTGATATGTTAGCAACTCATTTTTTCAAACATCCAGACTCAAAAACACTAATCTATTTATTCACTTTTTATTTAGTTGGAAATGGGATTGTATCAAGTGTTCAAAAGCTATTGATTGGACTTCAGCAAGAGATATATTACTCATCAATAGAATTTTTTAGAATGTTATTTACCTTTTTATTCACCTTACTTTTCTTCTTGTTTGATGTCCATAATATTTTGTTTTTTGCAGCTTCATTTGTTTCTGCATATATTTTTCTGACTGTCTTTTACACTTTACTCGTGAGAATTAAGTTTGGTTATATTAAGTCAAAGTTGGAGTGGGATTCTATACTCATCAATAAATCATTTAGGTATGGATTTCCAACTTTTTTGAGCACTTCGCTATTCACAATAATTAGTTACACAGACGTATTGTTTTTAACCTATTTTAGAGATATCTCTACTGTGGGTGTATATAATGTTGTTTTGCCAATTGCTTCTATTTCCATTTTTTTATTTGATCCAATTAGAAAGATGATTGTACCTGTAATATCTCAATTTGCTGAAAATGACGCACAGAAAGTTGGTGCTCTTATTTCCAGTACGTTTAGACTTATTCCATTTATTGGGTTATATTTTGGTTTATTTTTACTACTTTTTTCTGAAGGTATCATTTCTATGACTTTTGGATATAAGTGGGTACATCTTGCGAGTAATTACCTCAGAGTAATGAGTATTACTTATATTTTTTCATTGTTAAGTATTTACCTCTCCTCTGTAATCAGCGGTTTGGGAAAGGCAAAAGAACAACTCATTGTCTCAATTTTTTTAGCGGTTCTTAGTTTGATTGGAGCTATGCTCGGCGCTAAATTTTTTGGTTTGTTTGGAATAGTTATTTCTAACTGTATTGTTTTTCTTAGTTCAACTTACTTATATTATAGAATAATAAAAAATCATCTTACTTCTATTACCATACCCTACAAGTTATATGCTAAATTAATACTACTTTCGGTTTGCTTTATAATTGTTAAGGTTATTCTAGGATTTGTACCCATCTCTGTTTTAAGTATATTTATTTCTGGAATAATTTATACAGCTATTATGTTTGTAGTATTTTTAAGATTAGAAATTATTGATGCAAATATTATCTTTCTTTATAAAAATAATTTTCTTGCTACTATTTTTAAAAAATTAAGATAGACTTACTTTTATGTGTGGAATTTCAGGATTTGTCGGTAATTTAGATATATCTCGTGCTAAACAACGGGTTCAAAGTATGAATGATGCTTTGTCGCATCGCGGACCTGACGGATCAGGCAGTACGACTTCTGGTAATGTTATCCTCGCTATGAGAAGATTGGCAATTATAGATGTAGAAGGTGGAAAGCAACCACTTTTTACTGAAGACAAATCTGTTGCAATTGTTGGGAATGGTGAATTATATAATTACATTGAACTTCAAAAAGAGTTGCGAAAAAAAGGTCATAAATTGGCAACTGGTAGTGATATTGAAGTATTTGCTCACTTGTATGAGGACTATGGTTGGGAGGCTGTTCATAAAGTTCGTGGTATGTTTGCCTTAGCTTTGCATGATAGGAAAAAGAAAAAAGTCTATTTATTTAGAGATCGTCTTGGGGAAAAGCCACTGTACTACACCAAAATCGGCAAAAATATATATTTTGCATCAGAGTTTAAGGCCTTATTAGTATTACCAATACAAAAGAAAATAAATCATCAAGCGTTAGATGATTACTTTCATTTATATTATGTTCCTGAACCAAATACTCCATTACACTCAGTACACAAGCTTCCTGCGGGGAGTATTTTAGAAATTGATTGTAAAACGCTAGAAGTTCAAGAACACACATATTGGAGTTTAAGTAATTTTAAATCCAAGCTAAATAAAAATCCAACATCACAGATAAAGAAAACTTTTGATGAAAGTTGTAATATCACATTGAGATCTGATGTGCCTGTAGTGATTTCACTTTCAAGTGGTATTGATTCTTCTGCTATCGCAATTTTAGCTGCTAAACATAGTAGAGATAATCTAACAGCTTTGACTGTAGGATATCCAAATGCGAAAAGAGTTGATGAACGTGAGTCTGCCCTTGAGCTCAGTAAAACTTTAAAAATGAAGCATATTCTCAGTGAGCTACAAGATGAAACTATTATTGCAGATTTCCCAAAACTAGTTTGGGACTGTGATGATTTGATAGCAGAAATTGGTATGTTTAATATCAATGAAATATATAAAACTGCTCATGAAAATAAACTAAAGGTTCTTTTGGCGGGTGTTGGAGGAGATGAGTTATTTTGGGGATATCCATGGATGAGAGTTGCAGCAAACCTAACGTTGAAAAAAAGAAGTTATGGTAAGCAGCAAACAATCAGTTTTCTAAAAAGTCTCATTCCAAAAAATTTGCAAAAAGAAAAACCATATGTGAGTGGTTTAGAATGGCTGAACAATCTTTTATCACCGGCAGAACAAATTGTAATGAACGATTTGAGACCTCCATTTAAAGGCGGCGAGCGTGTTCTAAAACATTTATACCACCCAGAGTTTTCAAAGCAGGTTGATATAAGTAAGAGATTTGGTTTTTTGCAATTCGGTGAAACAGATGATCCTTATGCTATTTTGCATAGAATGATGGAGCTTTTAATTCAAAGATGGTTAACTTCGCAAGTTATTACTATCAATGATAGGTTGGCAATGGCAAATGGAGTTGAAGTGAGGTTGCCGTTTTTAGATTGCAAGCTAGTTGAAGAAGTATTTTCACATTTGCAAACAGTTATAGCGTATGACAAACCTGGGAAACAGTTTTTCCGCAAGGCAATGAAGGGAGTTGTTTCTGAAGAATTAATGAACAGGCCAAAAAAAGGTTTTACACCACCAGTTGCAAGATGGTTGTGGCAGTTAATAACTCAGTACTACTATCTCTTAAAAGACGGTTTTGTTGTACAAGAAAAGATAATTAATCCCAAGCTTTTGCCCACCCTTCCCCTCTTAATGCTATATCCACATAATTGGTATCCAATTTTTCAAATAATAGTTTTAGAAGTTTGGGGTAGAGAGTTTGTTTGGGGTCAAAAGCCTGGAGAAATAAAGCCAAAAGGTGTTTGATAGAATCAATCTATTTTTTTTATTTTTAAATACAAGGTATATCCATAGTCAATTGGGAGTAAGTATTCCAGTGTAATCAAAGGGTTAATAATTTTCCTAGCAAAAGTACCAATTGGTCCAAGAGTACCTTTGGTTCGAAAGAGTACTTTGTCTGCGGCGTCAAAAAAGAATGAAATAATATTAGAAAATAATGGAGCGATCAAAAAGCCTCTTTCTTGTTGGTAGATCGTTCTAAGTTTGGCTTTTTCTATTTCTGTGAGAATCATTTTTCTATTTATAAAATAGTTGGGTAAAAAAAGCTGATAGATATTACAGATTCTGTATGCCAAGTGGTCAGTTGTACAGCTTATAACCAGAATTCCATCTTTATTAAGGACTCTTTTTGCTTCTTTAAATAAGTATTTAATTTCAGGCAATTTCATATATTGTAAAACTCCAACAAGCACTAATACATCAATTGAATCTTTTTTACCCAACTGAGGTAATTTATTTTTATTGATTTTATTGAATTTATATTGTTTAAATATTTTCTTTGCTGTTTTTATACTATTATCATTTACCTCATACCCTACATACGATTTAATTTTATTTTGTGGAATATGATTAAGAAGCTCCCCACTACCGCAGCCATAATCAATAATATTTAATTTTCTTTTGAAGGGGAATGAGTCAGATATTAGGGTAATAACTTGCTTATGGTTTGTAGACATATATGTATGTTGGGATTTGATAGATACTAAAACCTCTTTCAATAACTTTACCCAAAGTATATTCATTTTTTAGGTCAATCTTTTTATGTGCTAAACATTCAATCAATTCATTTGGAATATTTCCCCTAAATATAATAGTAGGTTTTATTTGTTCATTTGGATTTATGTTTTCACAGAGCACCTTCCAGTAAGCATCGGTAAAATTTATTGATCCAGGCATTGTACTATCAAGTAAATATACTAGTCCTGGCAGCCTACTAACGGCAATAATCGGTTTGCCATATAAACCCTGTGATTCGAGATAGCTCCGAATTTCTGTAACGTATTCATATAACTCTGAGTCTAATAAAATTGATCCTCTAGTTTTCATTTCGTATTTGATATGTGGAGCAAGTAAACTTCCTCTGCGGTGGGGAGAAATAAATCCAATAAAGACAACTTTAACTACGGCAATTATCACTAAAATAGAAACAATATTTTGGAACAATTTTTCATTTCCTTTGGATATAAAAAATGTAAAGCCAACTGCCCATAGAGAAAGATAAAAAAGTAAAAGATTTATAATCCAAACATTTGAACCGAGAGTTGAAGCTATGGCAAATATTGGAAAGATTGTTGCAACAATTATTTTTTGTTTTTCTTTTATAAAGTTATTAGTCTGTTTTTTAAATGTATAAAAACTTATTATTAATAGCCAAAAGAAAAATACAAAAGCAGAACCAACGCTAATTGGATAGCTAATTATCATTAAGATTACTAAGAAGAGTAAAGCAATTCTTGTTACAAAGTTTATCCACTTGTTTTTAATTTTTTGACAATATTTCTGTAATTCAAAGTAAGAGAAAGCAGTGAAAAAAAGTAAAACACATTTTTGTAAAAACTCCAAAACGTATCTTGCAACAAGTCCGATTCCATGGCCATCTGTTTGTTGCGACGACATTTTAGCAAATGTGGCGACATCGGAAAGAACAGTGGAAAATGGTATAACACTTTTACTCAAAAATAAAATACTGAAGATGAGAGTTATGGCTGTTATTACAGCCGAGTTGAAAAATGTTTTAATTTTATATTCAGAAATAACATAGATTGTAACAAAATGGATTGGAATATAGAGTAAAAAACTCGGCAATCGAATTAAATAAGTGATCGACAATAATATTGAACTCAGGATTAACCAAAACAGTGGTAGAGTTTTGTTCTTGTCTTTAGTTTTATCAATGTATTGGATAAGTGTTGCAATATATAGTGTAATGAAAAGCTGATTGAGACCATTATATGAGAGGACTTGTATACCAGTTCCTAGTGATATGAGAGTTGTTGCGCCAATAAGTAAAAGCGTATGTTCGAAGTATTTATTCCACTTACTTTTATATATTGAGATTAGTAGAGTTATCCCTGAAAAAATAATGAGTCCCAAACGAATTTGACGTGCGAGTACAAAATCTAAACCATAAGGAAAGAACTTTCGTATTAATAACTGGTAGTGTGTAAAATCAATCCCTAGTTTTTGCTCAGGAACAAAACCAAGTACTGCTAAGCCCTCATCTGATAAATCAATACCAAAAAAATTACTATAAAAAACAACTAAATAGCCAATAGCCAATAAAAAAATAAGAATCTTAGTTGTCTTCTGAGCAATTTGTGTCATTATGGTTTATTGTATACTCTAGTAATAATTGAATATACACTAAACACGAAGAAAATGAAAAGAAAAGTTTTAGTTACTAGCGGTGCTGGATATATTGGTTCAATAGCAACATATTTATTATTAAAGAAAAAATATGAAGTTGTAGTGATTGATAATTTTTCTTCTGGGTATGAAGAGCCACTTCAATTTTTGGTTCAAAAATTTGGATCGGAAAACTTTAGATACTATAAGGTTGATTTGAAATATATACAGCAGATAGAAAAAGTGCTGAAGAAAGAAAAAAACATACAAGCAATAATTCATTATGCTGGTGTTTGTTCAGTAAATGAATCAATTGAAAATCCGGAAAAATACTTTCAAAATAATGTTGTTTCTTCCCAAAATTTGCTATCTGCTGCTCTCAAATTTTCTATTCATAATATTGTTTTTTCTTCCACTTGTGCAGTTTATGGTGAAGCTAAAAAAAGAACTGTTTCAGAAAAACAGGATACTCAACCAATTAATCCCTATGGTGTTTCTAAAAAAATGGTTGAAGAAATGATTATTTGGTACGGAAAACTAAAGGGACTTAATTTTGTTATTCTGAGATATTTTAATGTCTGTGGAGCAAGTGTTGATGGGCTCTTCGGTGATTCAAAAAAACCCTCAGTACATTTAGTTCAAAACACTGTTCGAGGTGCGCTTAACATTGAACCATTTTATTTAACTTGTCCAAATGTGAAAACAAGAGATAAAACACCAATTAGAGACTACATTGATGTCTTGGATCTCAATGAAGCACATATTTTGGCCTTAGAGTATTTATTACACAATGGTGTGAGTGAGATCATTAATTTAGGAACTGGTCATGGTAATTCAGTTCTAGAAGTTGTTGAAAAAGTTATGGATCAAACTAGCACTAAAATTAAGATCGAAAAAAATATAGCGAGAAAAGGTGAATATGCTCGAATGATTGCAGATATTTCAAGGGCAAAAAAAATTCTTAATTGGGAACCAAAGCGATCATTAGAAGACTCAATAAAATCACTCAAAAAATGGTATGAAAGAAAACCAGAGGGTTGGCAATTTTAATGTATGTTTACTTTTTTCTTAATAATATACGCAGGCCTGTTCTTAACTTCCAAAAAGATAGTTGCTATATACTCACCGATAATTCCTAGTGTAAATAGTTGTAAACCACCAAAAAACAAAATTAATACGACAATTGTTGCAAATCCTGGAACTGATTGGTGTAAATCACCCGCTAACCACCAAATAATATAGCCTAAGGCCAAAATAACAGACGAGAGGCTAAAAAACGCTCCTAAAAATGTTGCAATTTTAAGTGGTTGAGTTGAAGTAGAAGTAATACCTTCAACTGCTAATTTAATTAATTTTTTTAGAGTATATTTTGGTTGGCCCGCCGCTCTACTTGGTCTATCAATCGGAAAAGGCACTGAAGTAAAACCTGTCCAAGACCTGAGGCCTCTTAAGAACTTTATTCTTTCAGGCATATTGTTGATTTCAATGACGACTTTTTTATGTAGGATTGAAAAATCGCCACTATCAATATTTACTGGGCTTTCAGAAATATACGCATACAGTTTATAGAATGATGAGTATGCTATTTTTTTAAGCCAGCTCTCTTTTCTTTTTTTACGAGTAGCATACACAATGTCAATATTTTTTTTCTTGGCAATTTGAAGCATTTCAATCAATTTTTCAGGCGGGTCTTGTAAATCAGCATCTATTATTCCAACGTACGCTCCCTGAGCGTGTTCCAAACCTGCTCGTATGGCAACTTGCTGCCCAAAGTTTCTGGTGAAAGCAATAAGTTTAATTTTGCTATTTTTTCTTGCATATTTTTGGATTAGTTTTTCACTAGTATCTGTTGAGCCGTCGCTCACAAGAATTAATTCATAAGACTTTGGCATACCTTTAGTATGTGTTATTCGTTCTATTAAAAATGGGATATTTTCTTCTTCATTTAGTAAAGGAACAATGATGCTTAGCTCAATTTTTGACATATTTTTTATTTTCTTCTCACAATTGCAAAAATACTCAAACCAAAAGGCAAATTACTTTTCTGGGTAAGAATATATTCAATTTTTGCATATATTTTAAATAGAGTATTGATGAAGTTTGAAGGAATAGTAACAACATAATCTTTGGTTGACGATTTTTTTAGCAAGTTGCGTTCTAACCATGCCATCGGAGCAAACAAACATCCCCAATATCTTATTTTTACAACTTCATACCCCGCAGATTCAAGGAGGATGGTAAGCTGATTAAGATCATATCTTCTTTTATGTTGATTAATCTCATCATGAACTGACCAAAGCCAAGACATTGCTGGAACATTCAAAATTAAATAAGAGTTAATAGAAAAAACGAGGTGGTTTTTTAGTTAATTTTCATTGATTGGTA